>NZ_DASWXE010000074.1:0-10851 GCF_036405635.1 Gemmatimonas sp.
CCGGAGGCGAAGATGACACCTGCGCCGAAGCTGACGACGGCGGCGGTGGCAAAGCGGAAACGTGAGAATCGTGCTGACATGGCTCGCTGCGTTGATGTCACGAGAACTGCCCTGTGCCACTCTGAGACACCGAAGCCCCGCCGGCAGTTTCCGACGGGGCCAAAGTGTAATCTGTTAGCCGGGCGACAGCTTTGCCCGGCTAATTCTGCGGGTTCTGTTTACTTCTTGTTGTCGTCGACGATCTCGTAGTCCGCCTCGGCCACTTCCTCGGCCTTCGGCTGGGCCGGCTCGCCCGACGGAGCCGCACCAGCGCCATCGGCGGGAGCCTCAGACGCCTGCTGCTGATAGAAGGCCTGACCGGCTTCGCTGTAGGCCTTGGTCAGCTCTTCCTGGGCCGCACGGATCTCGTTGATGTCGTCACCGCGCAGCGCCTTGCGGGCACGCTCGATGGCGGCGTCGATCCGTTCCTTGAGCGGTGCGGCCACCTTGTCGCCCCACTCCTTCACGTTCTTCTCGACTTCATACGTCTGCGAGTCGAGTCGGTTGCGCGTGTCGATCTGCTCACGGCGCGCCTTGTCTTCGGTCGCGTTCTTTTCCGCGTCCTTGACCATCTTGTCGATGTCGTTGTCCGACAGGCCGCTCGACGCTTCGATGCGGATCTTCTGTTCCTTGCTGGTGGCCTTGTCGCGCGCCGTCACATGCAGAATGCCGTTGGCATCGATGTCGAACGTGACCTCGACCTGCGGCATGCCGCGCGGAGCGGGCGGGATGCCCGACAGCTGGAACTTGCCGATGGTGCGATTGTAGACGGCCAGCTCGCGCTCACCCTGCAGCACGTGGATTTCGACCGTGCTCTGGTTGTCATCCGCCGTGGAGAACGTTTCCGCCTTCTTGGTCGGGATGGTCGTGTTGCGCGGGATGAGCACCGTCATCACGCCACCGAGCGTCTCGATGCCGAGCGAGAGCGGCGTCACGTCGAGCAGCAGCACGTCCTTCTGCTCACCCGTGAGGACCGCACCCTGGATGGCCGCGCCGACGGCGACGACTTCGTCCGGGTTCACGCCCTTGTTGGGTTCCTTGCCGAAGAACTCCTTCACCACCTGCTGGATCTTCGGGATACGCGTCGAACCGCCGACGAGGATCACTTCGTCGACTTCGTTTGGCTGCATGCCGGCGTCCTTGAGCGCCTGCTTCATGGGCTCGAGGGTGCGCTGGATGAGGTCATCGACCAACTGCTCGAACTTGGCGCGCGTGAGCGAGTAGTTGAGGTGCTTCGGGCCCGACTGGTCCGCCGTGATGAAGGGCAGGTTGATGTCGGTGCTGTTGGCGCTCGACAGCTCCATCTTGGCCTTTTCCGCGGCTTCCTTGAGGCGCTGGATGGCCATCGGATCCTTGGACAGGTCGATCGCCTGGTCGCGCTTGAACTCGGCCACGAGCCAGTCCATGACGCGCTGGTCGAAGTCGTCGCCGCCGAGGGGCGTGTCGCCGTTGGTGGACTTCACTTCGAACTGGCGCGTGCCGTCGACATCGTACAGCTCGAGAACCGAGATGTCGTACGTACCGCCGCCGAGGTCGAACACGGCGACCTTTTCGTCGGTCTTCTTGTTCTTATCGAGGCCGTAGGCGAGAGCGGCCGCCGTGGGCTCGTTGATGATGCGCAGCACTTCGAGGCCGGCGATCTTGCCGGCGTCCTTGGTGGCCTGGCGCTGGGCGTCGTTGAAGTACGCCGGGACCGTGATGACCGCCTTGGAGACGCTGTGGCCGAGATAGTCTTCGGCCGTCTGCTTCATCTTTTGGAGCACCATGGCCGAGATCTCGGGCGGCGTGTAGCGCTTGCCACCGACTTCGACGGCTGCCACATCATTGGGGCCGGCGACGATCTTGTAAGGCACGCGCGACTGGTCGCTCTGCGCTTCGGCGGACCGGCGGCCCATGAAGCGCTTGATCGAGAAGATGGTGTTCTGCGGGTTGGTGACGGCCTGACGCTTGGCGATCTGGCCAACGAGGCGCTCGCCATCCTTGGTGAAGCCGACGACTGACGGGGTGGTCCGACCGCCTTCCGCGTTCGGGATGACGACTGGGTCGCCGCCTTCCAGCACGGACACCACGGAATTGGTGGTGCCCAGGTCGATGCCGATAACTTTTTCAGCCATAAGGGATCTCGTCGAAGAGTCCGGATTGAAGGGGCGTCAGTTGCGATGGCCCCGGAGATGCTCGGTGTAGCCAGTGGCAAGCACCGGGCCGGATTTCCCTGCCGTGACGGCGGAATTGTGCCATGTGTTGCCGTAACAGAGCCTGTCGTGATGGCAGGCTGTCAAATTGACCTGAAAGGGGTGCCATGTTTCCCGTCTCCGACGACAACCCGACTCTTCGGACGCCTGTCATGACGCTGGTGATCCTGGCGGTCACCTGGTCGGTGTGGTTCTTCGTACAGGGGGCGGGCAGCCCGTACCCGCTGGCGATCAGTGTGTGCAACCTGGGTTTTGTGCCGGGCGAGATCAGCGGGCAGGCGCCGCTTGGGTTGGGCGTGCCGTTGGGGCGTTTCGGCGATCAGGCGCTGGCCTGTGTCGTGGACAACGAGCCCATCAACTGGCTCACGCCCGTGCTGTCGATCTTTCTGCACGGCAGCTGGGGGCACATCATCGGCAACTCGCTCTACTTCTGGGTGTTCGGCAACAATGTCGAGGACAGCATGGGGCGTGGCCGATTTCTTATCTTCTACCTGCTGACGGGCGTGATTGCCGCCATGGCACACCTGACCATCGATCCCACCTCGCC
Source organism: Gemmatimonas sp. (assembly GCF_036405635.1). Lineage (GTDB taxonomy): Bacteria > Gemmatimonadota > Gemmatimonadetes > Gemmatimonadales > Gemmatimonadaceae > Gemmatimonas. The sequence continues at coordinate 2,779 of NZ_DASWXE010000074.1, forward strand.
GGTGCCCACCGTGGGTGCATCGGGGGCGATTTCGGGCATCATGGGCGCCTATCTGGTGATGTATCCGCGTGTGCGGGTGCGGACCTACATCCCACCGATCTTCCTGATTCGTTTTCCGGCGTGGGCGGTGTTGATCCTGTGGTTTGGCAGTCAGGTGCTGTCGGGATTGCCCGAGCTCTCCCCACTACGCCGTGAGATTTCCGGCGGTGTGGCCGTGTGGGCGCATGTGGGCGGATTCGTCGCCGGCGTGTTGTTGGCGAGGTTGTTCGAGAATGCCGACCTGGTGCGTCGCCGACGCGCGGTGAGTGACGCGAAAGTCGTTTGGTCCTGAACCGTTCGGTGCAAGGAGCACTGCGCGCTGCTTCGTCTCCGTCCTGTAACGAAGGAAGATTCTCTTGCCGTCCCGATGGCGTTCGGACGGTGGTGACGCAATCGTTACAGCGACTGCGGTGACCCGTGGCACCCGTTCGCTTTCATTCGAGCGCGGAGCCTCGCCCGCGGCGTACTCCTGACTTCAGCCCCTCCGCTTCGTGAAGCTCTTCTCCAAGGACGAAACTTTCTTCGATCACTTTCGCCAGTTGGCGGTTCATATCGGTCAGGCGGCGGCGCTGTTGCGCACCCTGTTCGAGAACCCCGCCAACTCGGCGCAGTTGACGCCCCAGATCAAGAAGGTGGAAACGGATGGCGATGCCATCGTGCAACTGATCAACCAGCGTATCGACACGAGCTTCGTGACGCCGCTTGATCGCGAAGACATCCACTTGCTGGCCAAGCGACTCGACAACGTGATCGACCTGATCAACGGCACCTCGCGTCGTGTGGCGATGTTCCGCATCGTGGCGCCGCGCGATGGTGGTGTGCAGATGGCCGACGTGCTCGTGCGGGCCAGCAAGGAAATCCTGGCCGCTGTGGGTGACGTGACCAAGCGTCAACGCATGATGGAGCACGGCAAGATCATCAAGCAGCTCGAAGAAGAAGGAGACGTGCTGTACGCGCAGGCGGTCGGCGCCCTGTTCGATCGCGAAGAGCCGGCGATCGAAGTGCTGAAGTGGAAGGAGATCTTCGATTCGCTGGAAGAAGCGATCGACGAGTGCGAGGACGTATCGAACGTCCTCGAGAGCATCGCGCTCAAGAACAGCTGACGCGCTGCCTGGTACACTGTGGTCACTTTTGTCATCATCATCGTCGCCGTCGCGCTGGCGTTCGATTTCATCAACGGGTTCCACGATTCCGCCAACTCGATCGCGACGATCGTCGGCACCCGTGTTCTGAGTCCGCTGGCGGCCGTGATCTGGGCGGCCGTGTTCAACTTCTCGGCGCTCTTCTTCGTCGGCACGGCCGTGGCGAAGTCGGTGGCGGCCGGGTTCATCGACCTGAACATCGTCGATGCGAACGTCATCCTCGGTGGCTTGCTCGGCGCCATCATCTGGAACCTGATCACCTGGTGGTTTGGCATTCCCTCGAGCTCCTCGCACGCGCTCATCGGTGGTTATGCCGGTGCGGCCGTGGCGAAGGCGGGCTTCGAGGCGCTGCTGTGGGGCAAGAAGTGGATCGAGACCCTGTCCGCCATTGCCCTCTCGCCGATGCTGGGCGCGCTCATGGGCTTCCTGCTCATGGTGATCGTGTTCAACCTCTTTCGCCGGGTGGCGAACGCGAAGGCCGAAAAAGCCTTTCGGGTGTTGCAGCTCACCAGCTCGGCGCTGCTGTCGCTGGCCCATGGTGGCAATGACGCGCAGAAGACGATGGGCATCATCGTCGGCCTGCTGGTCGCCACGCAGGCGGCGTTCGTCAATGAGACCGGTTGGCTGGCGCACCTGCACGTGACGTCGCTGGACACGATCCCCATCTGGGTGGAGCTCAGCGCGTATACCATGATCTCGCTGGGAACGCTTTTTGGCGGCTGGCGTATCGTCCATACGATGGGCACGCGCATCACGAAGCTGCGTCCGGTGGGCGGATTCTGCGCCGAAACCGGTGGTGCGATGGTCATCCTGGTGGCGTCCAAGTTCGGTATCCCGGTGAGCACCACGCACACCATCACGGGTGCCATCGTCGGTGTGGGCGCCACGAACCGGCTTTCGGCCGTGCGATGGGGACTGGCGGGTCGCATCGTCTGGGCATGGGTCATCACGATCCCGGCGAGCGCGCTCATGGCGGCTCTGTCGTACAAGCTGCTCGCCGCCTTCATTCCGCTCTGATCCCGCAAGGAGACGCCGGGGTGCCTCGCGCCCCGGCGTGCATTGATGGCTTCTGCAACATCGTTGGCGCTGCCGTACCTGAACCGCGAACTGTCGTGGCTCGAGTTCAATGCGCGCGTGCTGGAAGAAGCGCTGGACGACCGCGTTCCGCTGCTCGAGCGACTCAAGTTTCTCGCGATCTTCAGCACCAACCTCGATGAGTTCTACATGGTGCGCGTCGCGGGTCTGCGGCGCAAAGTGGCGGCCGGTGCGAAGCAGTACGCACCGGAGCCCCTGACCCCGCCCGAGCAACTCGAAGCCATTCGCGAGCGGGTCAATGAGCTGCTGGGTCGGCGCCGCCGGGCCCTGCGCCGCGAGCTGCTGCCCGCGCTCGCCCAGCACGGCATTGAAATCGTACCGATGGATGCGCTCGACGATGACGAGCGCGCGCGGATGGCGGGCTATTTCGAGACGCAGGTGTTCCCCGTCCTGACGCCACTGGCGGTCGATCCGGGACACCCGTTCCCCTACATCTCCAACCTGTCGCTCTCGCTCGCGGTGGATATTCGCGACCCGGAGACCGGCAAGTCGCACTTCGCCCGCGTGAAGGTGCCGCGCTCGTTGCCTCGTTGGGTGGGGACGGGACGGGGGCACCGGTTCGTGGCGCTGGAGCAGGTGATCGGTACCAACCTCGGTGCCTTGTTTCCGGGGATGGATGTGGAACGTTGGTACACGTTCCGCATCACGCGCTACTCGGATCTCGAGCTCGGGCAGATGGACCAGCCGGAAGACCTGCTCGAGACCATCGAGCAACAGGTGTTCCAGCGCCGGTTCGGCGAGGTGGTGCGCCTCGAAGTGCAGCGTGAGATGCCGGAGAGCATCCGGCAGCTGCTCATGGAAGAGCTGAGCGAGACCGAGTCGCAGTACGTGGCGCCGGTGAGCCTGCGTGACCTGCATGACCAGGACGACCTGCTGGAACTGGGTGACCTGATGCAGCTGGCCTCGCTGGACGTCCCGGAGCTGCGCGATGCGCCGCACACGCCGATGGTGCCGAGTGCGTTCCGTGAAGGCCGCAACATCTTCGAGGCCATTCGTGAACGCGATGTGCTGGTGCACCATCCGTACGAATCGTTCAGTGCGTCGGTGGAGGCGTTTCTGGAGGCAGCCGCGAACGATCCGCAGGTGCTGGCCATCAAGGTCACGCTCTACCGCACCTCCGGCGACACGGCCATCGAGCGAGCGCTTACCGAGGCCGCGGAAGCCGGCAAGCAGGTGGCGGTGCTGATCGAACTGCAGGCGCGATTTGATGAAGCCAACAACATCAACTTCGCGCGCACCATGGAAAACTACGGCATCCATGTGGCGTACGGTCTGCCTGGCCTCAAGACGCATGCGAAGACGGTGCTTGTGGTGCGACGCGACTTCGATGGTATCCGGCGTTATGTGCATCTTGGTACGGGCAACTACAACTCGAAGACGGCTCGCCTGTACACGGACGTGGGGTTGTTCACGTGCAACCCGCAGATCGGCGCCGACCTGTCGGATCTGTTCAATTCACTGACGGGCGTGTCGCGGCAGATCCACTATCGCCGTCTGGCGATTGCGCCGCGCAACCTGCGCGCACGCACCCTGCAGCTGATCCAGCGCGAGGCGGAACACGCCAAGGCGGGGCGCGGTGGACGGATTATCGCCAAGATGAACGCGCTGGTGGATCCGGAGATCATCGCGGCGCTGTACGAAGCCTCGCAGGCTGGTGTGGAGATCGACCTGATCGTGCGCGGCATCTGCTGCCTGGTGCCCGGTATCAAGGATGTCAGCGAGCGCATTCGCGTCATCAGTATCATCGGGCGTTTTCTGGAGCATTCGCGCATCGTGCACTTCGCGAACGGTGGCACGCCGGAGTACTACATCGGCTCTGCCGACTGGATGCCCCGCAACTTCGACCGTCGCGTGGAAGCCATGACGCCCATCGAGGATGTGGCGCTGCACCGTGGCATCCAGCTTGTGCTCGAGACCTGCCTGGCCGACAATCGACAGGCGTGGGAGTTGGGCTCCGACGGTACGTATCGGCGACGCCAGCCCGGCAACCAGACCGAGCGCGCCACGCAGGTGGTACTCAGCAAGCACCCGTGGGGAGACGCGACACCACGGCCGGCCCGCAAGAGAGCCCGCACCAAGACAATCTGACATCGACCACCAGCCGCAACGACAACGCGCCGTCATCATCTGACGGCGCGTTTGTTTTACAGCTACTCCCCTTCGCCGTCGTCGCTGGCGTCGACTTCCACGCCGTCCGACGTCATCACCATCACCCGTCGGCCGAGTACTTCCTCGAGCAACTGACGCTTGCGGCTCGCGCCCCAGCATTCGAGACGCACATTGGTCGCACCCTCGGCCTCAAGCGCGGTGACGCGCAGTGCCTCGGAACTCCACTTCACGGTCATCGAACCGACGGCGCCCACATGCCCACGGTCCATACCATCCGCGAACCGCAGGATGGCCGACAACTTCACGATGCGCTCACGCAGGCTGCGATCGAGCTGACCGAAGCCGGAGTGCTTGAGCTTCGGCGGCGCTCCACGATGGTACCGCGCCACATGCGCGATCACCACCTGTTCGGCAGGCGTCATGCCGAGCAGCTCAGCGTGCGAGATCAGGTGAAACGAATGCTTGTGATGCTTCTCGTAGTTGATGTGGTAACCTACGTCGTGCAACAACGCGGCGTCGGCGAGAATGCGGCGGTCGTCGACGGTGAGATCGAGTCGGCCAGACAGCGCATCGAACAGCTGCAGCGACAGCATCTGCACCTGTCGTGCGTGCGGCTCTTCATAGTGACAGCGCTCGGCGAACTCCCGTACCGACCGGTCACGGGCCATGCCCGGGTCGGCCACAACGGGCGAGATGCGTGCTGCCTCGAGCAGCAGCCCTTCGCGAATGCCGTAGCCCGATGTGAGCAGATCATGCGGATCGAAGCGCGACAACACTTCGGCGGCGACGGCCAGGCCGGCGACGATGATATCGGACCGAGCCGGATTGAGGCCAGCCACTCGCTGCCGTTCTTCGCTGTCGAGACGCTGCAACCAGTCGAGTACGTGTTCGAGCTCCACGCGTGTGACACGAGTGCCGTGGGCCGATCGCACGGCGACGCGCTGCCGGGCCAGCACCATGCCGGCGAGGTTGGTGAACGTGCCGCCCGAGCCAATGATCTGTGCACCGCGCCAGTCCTTCACGGGGAGCGCCTTCTTGAGCCCCTCACGCACATGAGCACGCAGCGCACGCACCCGACGTGGGCGCACGGCTGGAGTGAGAAACTTCTCTGTCAGGCGTACGGCGCCGAATGGCAGTGAGGCTACGCGCTCGATGAGGCCATCCTTCGACAGCACGATCTCCAGCGAGCCGCCGCCGATGTCCATGATCACGGTCCGGCCGGCGCCGAGCTCGAAGTGGGCGAGCGCGCTACGAAAGCAGAGCAGCGCCTCTTCTTCGCCGCTGAGGATACGGAGCTGGTGGCCGGTGGCCGCGGCTACCCGACCCGTGAAATCGGCGGCGTTGTTGGCGTCGCGCACCGCACTGGTCGCGACGATCTCGATGCGCGCCGCGCCTAGCTGACCGGCGAGGGTGACCATGCGCTGAACGGCCGAGACGGCAGCTTCCATCGCCTCTTCGGACAGCTGCGCGGTGGCTTCCAGCCCTTCGCCGAGGCGCGGCATGGCTTTCATCTCGTCGATAACCCGGATCTGCCCGAGCGGCGAGACGTCGGCTATGATCTGCCGGACGGAATTCGAGCCGATGTCGATGGCGGCGATGCGTACGTCGCCGGTGGGAAGTGGCGTGCCCGTCATGACTGGTCGGTGGCGTCGTGGGTCTCGTCGTAGCGATGGCGAATCTGCTTGCCCTCTGCAAGATAGACCGCGTTCTCCCCGATGTTGGTGGCGAGGTCGGCGATGCGCTCGAGATTGCGGCTGACGATGAGCAGTTCCAGCGCCATCGGCACGAGGCGGGAGTCACGCACCATGCTCGCGGACAGTGTGCGGTAGATCTCACTGTGCAGGGCGTCCACTTCGTCATCGGCCTTGCCGACGGCCCGCCCGAGGGCGCCGTCACCCCGGATGAACGCGTCGAGGGCATTGCTCAGCATCGTCCGGGCCCGGCGCGCCATGTCGGGCAGGGCGGGGAGTGACATGAGCGGCATGCGCAGCTCGGCCATCCGTACTGTCGCCTGCGCAATGTTCACCGCGTGATCACCCACCCGCTCGATGTCGCTGGACACCTTGATGGCACCGACGAGGAACCGGAGGTCACGGGCCATGGGCTGTTGCAGCGCCAGCATGGCGATGGCGCGCTCCTCGGCTTCCACTTCCACGCGATCGAGGATCTCGTCGGCTTCGATGACCGCATCGGCCTTGTCGGCGTCCTGGCTGAGCAGGGCCTCCATGGCCAGCGCGACCAGCGACTCCGCCTGCTCGGACATGTCGAGCAGCTGCTGCGTGAGGGCGGCGAGATCGTCGTGAAAGTGCCGGTATCCCGGGCGGCTCTGCGGGGTCATCCGAACCGTCCGGTGATGAAGGCTTCTGTGCGCGAGTCGGAGGGGCGCGTGAACAGGCGCGACGAGGGGCCCTCCTCGACGAGGACTCCGTCCACGAGCAGCGCCGTCCGATCGGCCACACGGGCCGCCTGATGCATGTTGTGGGTCACGATGAGCATGGTGAGCTGCTGACGGAGTTCATACATCAGTTCTTCGATGCGCTGCGTGCCGTGCGGGTCGAGGGCACTGCTCGGTTCATCGAGCAACAGCACTTCGGGATCGTTGGCGAGCGCGCGCGCGATGCAGAGGCGTTGCTGTTGGCCGCCGGAGAGAGTGCGGGCGTCCTGACGCAGTCGGTCCTTCACTTCATCCCACAGCGCGGCGCGACGCAGTGCATGCTCGACGACATCATCGAGTTCGCGGCCCTTGAGCTGGCGATTCAGTTGCGGACCGTAGGCCACGTTGTCGCGAACGGAACGCGGGAACGGATTGGAACGCTGAAACACCATGCCGACGCGTTGCCGAAGCACGCTGGTGTCCACATGCGCGGCATAGATGTCTTCGTCGCCAAGATGCACGGTGCCGGCGTGGCGCACGCCGGGGATGCCATCGTTGAGTCGATTGATGGCGCGGAGCAGAGTGCTCTTGCCGGAACCCGATGGCCCGATCACGGCGGTCACCGATCGCTGCGGCACGTGCAGCTCGATGTTGTGCAATGCCGGTGTGGCTCCGAACCACGCGGAGAACCGGGTCAGTGTGACCGCATGCGCCGGTGTCATCCGAAACGCCCCATCACATACGCTTCGGCGCGCGAGTCGCGGGGCGTCGTGAACAGTTGCCGGGTGGGGGCGCATTCGGCGATGAGACCATCGAGCAGCACTGCGGCCGTGTCGGAGATGCGTGCGGCCTGCTGCATGTTGTGTGTCACGAGCAGCATGGTCACGCTGCCGCGGAGGTCGTACAGCAGCTCTTCGATGCGCTGTGTGGCAATGGGGTCGAGCGACGCTGTGGGTTCGTCGAGCAGCAGCACATCGGGGTTCACCGCCAATGCCCGGGCGATGCACAGGCGTTGCTGCTGACCCCCCGACAAGGCCATGGCGCTACCGTGCAAACGATCGGCCACTTCGCGCCACAACCCTGCGCGTTCGAGCGCGTCCTCCACGGCATGTTCGAGCGCGGCGCGCGAGGTACCCGGCCGGCCCACCCGTACCCCCGCGGCGACATTGTCGAAGATGGACTGCGTGACAAACGGCGTTGGATACTGAAACACCATGCCGATGCGCTGGCGGAGCGCGCTCACGTCGGTGCCGTGGGCGTAGACATCGGTCAGGCGCTGCGGCTCGCAGAGTGAGACATGGCCACGCACCCAGG
>NZ_DASWXE010000075.1:0-6176 GCF_036405635.1 Gemmatimonas sp.
GAAGCCCGGTAATGCGTCGATGCCGCTCACGGCCAGTCGGCGCTGAACGGGCAGGGCATCACCATTCATCCAGCCACCGGCCACCACGCGCATGTTGAGCTGAGCCTGCGGTCCAAGGCGATTGTAGCGGCGCAGGTCCACCAAGGCGCGCGAGTATTGCGTCTCCACAGCGGCAACGGGTTCGGTGGGGATGCCGCGCAATGGCGCCGTCAGTGCACCGAAACGATCGATCGTGCCCGAGCCGTGCTCCCATTCGCCGCGGAGGTACCATCCCGAGCGCGGGTTCTCGGGGTTGGTACGCGTATCGAGCGCGGCAGACACGGTGAACAGGTCCATCACCCCTTCGTCGGCCGCCGGATTCAGGCGCCACGGCGTGTCGCCATAGAAGATCGACCAGACATCGCGCATGCGCCGACTGCTCCAGCGTTCGCGCCCATACGCGGCGCGCACCTCCGAGCCGCGGCCGGAGAACAGCGACACGTACCCTTGACCGCCGTGCCGCTGGTAGTAATCGCGGTAGTCGCGCGTGAACAGAAACGTATTGAGCCCGACTTCCGCGTCGGTGAGCTGCCAGCGCTCCATGGCTTCCACTTCGTCGAACAGTCGGCCGCCGACGGCTACACCATGACGATTGCCCTGACGCACCTCGAACAGCGCCCGGTGACCGAGGTTTTCGCGGTCCCAGCGTAGCCCGTCGCCCGTCCGGAAAATGCCGAACAGCTCCGCACGGATGCGGGTGTTCTCGGCGCGCGCGCGAAAGCGCGGCCCGATGATGATCGGCAACCCCTCCACACGATTGTACGTGTGGGCGGTCGTGACGAAGAGCTGGCTCTCGGAACTGTTGGAGCGTTCATCACGCACCCACTGCGACCAACGGCCGAAGAAATCCGTGTCGGCGACGAGCGTGTCGGCACTCTCGTGGTAGCGATAGCGCGCACTCCACACCCGGATCTCGCCGGCCACATTCGGACGTTCCGGCGATTCGAACGTGCCGCCGAGTACGGTGAGCGATCCATCGATGCGGGAGCCATCCACGAGCAGGGCATCGCCGTTGAGCACGATTACCTGTCCGGTGACCACGCCCGCGAGTCGGGTGCTGCCGTTCAGGATCGCGAGGTCGCCGCGCACCGTGTCCGTGGATGCCAGGTTGAATTCGCCACGCACGCGTCGTGTCGAGGGCGAGTTGAACACGCGGGTGACCTCGAGCGCCACATCCCGCGGCACACCACCAATGCGACGATCACTGGGCCGGCCTTCGCGCCCGCTGTCCCGTTGCGCCTCGCTCCCGGAAAAGGGAAGCAGGGACGCGAGTATCGCCGACATCAGCAGTGTCGTACGAATGGGAGAACGTGGGGAGGACAACGAACGGGACATGGGCAGGGATCGACCAGGGGGACAGGCGGGGGGATTCATCGCGGACTCCATCTGAAGGTCACCGCTCGACAAGGCAAGACACATACCATTGGGCCTTCCCCTCGCAGTGCGGTGCATCATGCGTCCTCCAAAACGACACGCCTGTGTCGGAGTGCAACGCCTGATGGCGCCACGACAGTTGCACACCGGCAAATGGTTTGAAACGACTCTGACAACGACTATTCGGGTGCCGAAGCCAACCCGAGACGCCGCATTCGACGATACAGGTTGGGGCGGTCTGTTTGCAGTCGTCGCGCGGCTTCCGCCACGTTTCCGTCACTTTGCGCCAGTGCGGCGGAGATGAGGCGACGCTCGTAGGCATCGAGCGCCTCACTGAGCGGCACCAATGAGGTGGACGGATGATCGGCTGATTCCACCGTCGATCCTGATTCCGTTTCCACGCCACCGCCTGCGCCAGCTCCGGCCTGCATCCCCGTTTCGGGCAGCACCTGCCGGACATCGGTGCGGGTCACCTCGGAGCCCGCGTGCAGGATAGCCAGCCGTTCCACCACGTTGGCGAGTTCGCGGATATTGCCCGGCCACCGATAGCCACTGAGCGCACCGAGCGCACTCTCGTGCCACTGCACCAGTGGACGGCCGGTGCGCGTGCGGTGCCGGGCCGAAAAATGACGCACCAGCGCCGGCAGATCACCGGGCCGGTCGCGCAGCGGCGGCAGGTGAATGGGAATCACGTTGAGGCGGAAGAACAGGTCCTCGCGAAAGCTGCCGTCGGCCACGGCGCGGGTGAGGTCCTTGTTGGTCGCGGCCAGAATGCGCACGTCCACCTTGATCGGCTTGCCCCCGCCCACGCGTTCGATCTCGCGCGCCTCGATGGCTCGCAGGAGCTTGGCCTGTGCTTCCGCACCCAGATCGCCCACCTCGTCGAGAAACAGCGTGCCGGTGTGAGCCAGCTCGAACCGGCCGATGCGGCGTTCGGTGGCGCCGGTGAAGGCGCCGCGCTCATGCCCGAACATCTCGCTCTCCACGAGATCGCGCGGAATGGCGGCGCAGTTCACGCGCACAAAGGGACGATCACGTCGTGGGCTCGAGACGTGGAGCGCCGCCGCTGCGAGTTCCTTGCCGGTGCCGGATTCTCCCGTGATGAGCACCCGCGCATCGGTGGGCCCCACGCGAGCAAGCAGCGCCCGCACATCGCGCATCGCCGGTGAGTCGCCGATCATCTCGCCAGAGATGCCCAGGTCTTCACGCAGCGCGGCGGCGGCCCGGCGCGCCTGCCGCAATTCGAACGCTGAAGCCAGTGCCAGCAACACCCCTTCGGGGGTGAGCGGCTTCTCGAGGAAGGTGAAGGCGCCAAGCCGCGTGGCACGCACGGCATCGGTGAGTGCGGCGCGGCCACTCATCATGACGACCGGCACATCGGGCCGGCGCTCGCGCAGCTTCTCCAGCAGCCCCAGCCCGTCGAGATCACCCGGCATCATGAGGTCGATGAGAGCCACATCCGGTTCCAGGGTCTCGGCCAGTGCGAGACCTGTGGCACCGTCGGACGCATCACGCACGTCGTAACCTTCGGAGCTGAGCAACGCCCCGACCATGCGTCGGATATTGGGTTCGTCGTCGACGATCAGGACGCTGGGCACGGACGTGAGCTAGCGCGACGTGTGTGACGACACGGGCACCTGTTCACCCCGCTCAGTGAGAACGCGCGTCGTGAACCGCTGGGCCTCGGATACCTTCTCCATCTCCACGGCGACCGTGTCGAGGTTGCGCTCCATGTTCTCGAAGCGCGACTCGAACTGGCGGCGCAGCGTTGATTCCTGCGCAGCGGCACTGCCACGGCGATCGATGTAGCGGGCAATGGCGCGCGCAATGGGCAGGCCAATGCACAGAAAGCCCACAGCCGCCGCAAAGGCCCAGGAGATCTTCACCAGGCCATCGGGCACCACATCGCGGATGGGGACGATGGTGCTCGCATCCCCCTGCTGCACGTGAATGCCGCGACCGTCCACCTTCACGGTGATATCGGGGTCCGGCCCGTTGGACGGGAAGACGATGGTGCCCGGCTGACGACGCGCGGCCACCGCATCGGCCCGCGCCGCGTCGGCATCGGACTGTGCGATGCGCGCGTCACGCGCCGCATTGGTTGCCGCCCGCACCGCCTGTTCGATTTCGCGCTGCAGCTCTGCGGCGTCCACCGTTTGCTCCGCCCGCCCCTGTTGCTGGGTCATCGTACGCGCTCCATGTCCTGAGGAGCGCGCTCCGCCAGCAATTTGGCCGTGAACCGCTGCCCCTCGCTGATCCGTTCAACCTCAACCGCCACCAGCTCCACCGCCTGTTCAATCGCGGCCAGGCGCTGCGCCACATCGCTCGGGGTGCGGCTCTGGTCCGTGCGCCGGTCCAGCCATCGGGTGAACGACCGCACCAGTGGACTCCCCAGCGAGACGGCGACGATCATCGAGCAGCCGATGGCCACGATCGCGATGACGCCGTTCGGGATGTCCTTGCGGGCCCGGCCCGGCGCGAACACCGGTGCAGGGGCAACTTCCGCGATCGGACGGGCGTCTGCTCCGGCCACGGCCTCGCCATTGATGCTCACGCCACGATCGCTGATCACAATGCGCGTCTCACCGCCCTTACCATCGGGGACTGTGACTACGCGCTCTGATCCCGAACCAGGCTGCACGGTGAACTCGCCGGCAGTGGCATCGCCGCGGCGCTGCCCTGAACCCTGTGTCATGCGTTCCCTCCTGTATTCGTCATCGGGGGCTGATCCCCGGCAGTGCCAGTATTGATGCCCGCGCTCGCGCCGATGGGGAGCCGCACGATCATCACGGTGCCGTGCCCCACGATACTCGATGCCACCACGGTGCCACGGTGCGCTTCGATGGTTTGCCGCGCGATCGCCAGACCGAGGCCCGTGCCACCGGGCTTGGTCGTGACGTACGGTTCGAAGATGCGTTGCAGCACTTCCGGTGTCATGCCGGTGCCCGAGTCGCCGATGCGGATGGCGACCATGGACGGTTCAGGATAGACCGACACCTGAATCGTGCCCGCGCCCGGTGTGGCATCGACGGCGTTGATGAGGATGTTGGTCACCGCGCGGACCAGCGACTCGTGAAAGCCCACCACGAGGGGCAGTGCATCGCTGCAGGAGAGCTCGAGGACCAGGCGCTCGGGCACCACACCGCGTGCCACCCGCGTCACCAGCTCTGCCACATCGATCTCGGCCGGCGGCCCGTCGGGCAGCCGACCGAATTGGGCGAAGCTTCTGGCCATCGTCTCGAGGCGGGCAGCTTCTTCGGCCAGCACATCGACCGTGTCCCGCAGCTCCTCGGGCGCCTGACGGCGCAAACGGTCGACGGCAAAACGGATCGGCGTGAGCGGATTCTTGAGCTCGTGCGCAAATCGGCGGGCGGACTCGCGGAACGCCTCGGCGCGCTCGGCTTCGAGCGCGCGGCGTCTGCCGGTTTCGAGTTCCATGGCCATGGTGCGCATCCCCGATCTGAGTACCTCGAATTCCGGAGCGCCGCGGCGATCCGCCTGCTCGGGAATGGGCCGCCCCATGCGGATCAATCCCGTCCACCCCACCAGCTCGTCGAGCGGCCGGCTGAGCTGCCGGCTGAGATGACCAGCGACCCGGGAGGCGCCCACTGCCACCACCACCACCACCAGCGCCGCGCCGACCAGGACCAACCGCATGGAACGACCGGCCACAAAGTCGAACCGCCGGGCCAGCTGAGCGGACTCCCGCAATTCGGCCTCGTGCCGTTCGAGCGCTTGCCGTTGAGCGGGTGAGAGCGGTGCCCGGTCGACCGCCCGCAACGCTTCCTCTCCACTCTGGGCGATGCGTTCCCACGCCGAACGGGCCGACAGCAGCGAGAGGGTGCGTGCTGCAAGACCGGTCCAGGCCAGCGTGACGACCACCGTCGGGATGAGCGCGAACAGCAACAACATCGCAAACAGCCGCGTACGGAAAGGGGCACGTGTGCCGTCCCGGGAACCCGTACGCGGGGGCGCAGTGTCCGGTTTCGTGCCCCTCTGCTTCCGCATCTCGTTCATAGTCAGTAATTTACGTGGCTGTACCCGATCCCGGAGTGAGATGGCAACCTCGTGGTCCCTCGCCCCTCTCGTCGAACAGCGCGCCCAGGACGCTCCTGAGCGTGTGCTTGCCACGAATGGAGCACGGACATGGACGTACCGACAGGTCGACGCAGATGCGTCGGCCCTGGCCGCGTCGTTCACGGAGTTGGGGTTGGGTGCCGGCGATCGCATCGCCGTGCATCTCCCGAACGGCATCGAGTGGATCGTGGCGACGGTGGCCGCGGCGAAGCTCGGCGCGGTGGTCGTGCCCGTCAGCCCGCAGCTCAGTTTCCATGACCTGCGTTACCAGCTGCGTCATGCCGAAGCGAGCGCGGTCGTCACCATCGAACGATGGAACGGGGTCGACTATCTGCAGCGTTTCGAAGAACTGCTGGGCGACCTGCCCGATCTGCAATACGTGGTCACGGTCGGCGAGGAAGACCTGTGGTACGACGATCGGATCTTTCAGTTCGAGGATCTGATCTCCCGCGGTGCCGGTCGCACGGCACCGGCCCGTGCGTCCGACGATGACGCGCGCGATCTCGCGCTGATGTACACGTCGGGCACGATGGGCAAGCCGAAGGCGGTGCAGCTGTCGCACCGGGCGGTCGTGGAAAACGCGGTGCGCACGGCGGCTGTGCTGGTCGTGCAACCCGATGATCGCGTACTCACGCTCGTGTCGTTCAGCGCGATCTTCGGATTCAGTGCGATGGTGGGCACCATGG
>NZ_DASWXE010000076.1:0-109581 GCF_036405635.1 Gemmatimonas sp.
ATTCCGTTCGCGGAGCGGGACAACAACCCGAACATGCGTACGGGTTCCTGATCTTCGCGTGAAGCGAAGCGGCAGGCGCAGTACGACGGGCACCGGATCTTTCCGGTGCCCGTTTTGCGTTCGGGGGGGGCGTCACGAATCCCAAAGCGAGACTGTGGGTAACCCATGGAGGTTGCGATCCCTGCTGCCGAGTGCGATTCCTACATGAGTGCCGTTGACCACGACATCCTCCCGCCATCGAAGCCTCGGACGATCGAGCCGATGAGTTCGCTCCGTTCGTTCGGCCCCGATGCCATCGAATGCGCGCGCATCACTGCGCTGCATGCCCGCACGTTTTCACTCGCCAGTCGCCTGCTGCCGGTGGAAAAGCGACGGGCCGCCAACGCCCTGTATGCGTTCTGTCGGCTCGCCGACGACCTCGTCGACCAGCAGACGGCGCGCTCACCCGAAGAGCTGCGACGCGACCTCGCCCTCTACCGCGAGCGCCTGGACCTCGCCCTGGGCGGCGCGGCGGACAGCGCGGTGTTGCGCGAACTGATGCGTGTGGTGCACACGTACGCGGTTCCCTCCCACCCGCTGTACGAGCTGCTCGATGGGGTCGCCCGGGATCTGGTCTCACAGCGCTACGAGCGCTGGGCCGACGTGTCACGTTACTGCGAAGGTGTCGCGAGCTCCGTGGGCGAGATGTGCACCTACGTGTTCGGTGTGCCCGGCGCCAGTCGTGACGCGGGCGACGAGCGGTTCGCGACCGCTATCCGCCATGCCCGCACGCTGGGCCGTGCCATGCAGCTCACCAACATCCTCCGCGATGTGGGTGAAGACGCGCGTCGCGGGCGTTGCTACCTGCCCGCCGAGGAGCTGGCACAGTTCGGCCTGACCGTGGATGCCGTGCTGCACGATCCGACCATTGTGCGGCATGCCGGATGGGTGCCGCACATGCAGTTCCAGATTGCACGGGCTCGGCAGCTGTATGCTGAATCCGCGCCGGGCATCTCCATGCTGGCCGCTGATGCACAGCGCTGTGCCATCGCCTGCGCGCGTGGCTATGCCGGCATTCTCGGTGCCATCGAATCACAGGGCTACGATACGGTGTCACGTCGAGCCCGCATGAACACGCCGGCTCGTCTGCGCTTGCTCTGGCAGGCCTGGCGACATCGCCCTGAATCGCCAAACGGCACCTGCCCGCCAAGCAGTGGATCGCCGTGGCGGGAAGCCAATACCCTGACGCCGTCGTGAACACTTCGACTCCCCTGTTCCGCGTGGCCGTGTTTGCGCTGATCGCACACGCCGTCCTGAGTGCGTTCTCGGCGTTTGCGTTCGCCACGTTTCTGGTGCCGCCATACCCGGAGTGGCTGCAAACGCCCACCAATCAGCGGGTGATGGCACTGGGTTACACGTTCGGCGGACAGACCACAGTGGTGCTGGGCGCTGTGGCTGGTTTGGCTTTTCTCGCGCATGCCATCGGAAAGCGGTCAGCGCTGATCACGTTTGCGGTGGCATTCGTGCTGTCGCTCAGCTCAGAACTGGCCGGCACCGCCACCGGGTTTCCCTTTGGCGCGTACGGTTACACCGATCAGTTGGGTTACAAGATCGCCGGGTTGGTGCCATTCAATATCCCCACATCGTGGTTCTACATGCTGGTAGCCTCGCTCGCCATCTGCGGACGCACCATGGCCGCACGGGATGACAACGCGACCAAGTGGTGGTGGGCCCTCATCGGTGGTCTTGTACTCACCGCGTGGGATGTGTCCATGGACCCCGCCATGGTGAAGACGCGCCACTGGCTCTGGCTGGGCGGTGATCTTTCACAGGCCTCGGCACTGCAGCAGTTCATCGGCACGCCATTCTTCTTTGGCATGCCGCTCACCAACTGGCTGGGGTGGATTCTCACCGGCGTGCTCGTGGCGCGCGCGATGCTGGCCATCGTGCCACCGAGTGTGTGGGCTCGCCAGGTGTCGCCCTCCAACCTGCCCCTCGCGCTGTATGCCGTGAACGGCCTGCTGCCGCTGGCCATCTGCTTCGCGCAGGATATGGTGCTGGCTGGTGTGCTTGGGACGATCGCCATGGGTGTGCCATTGGTGCTCGCCCTGCGTCGCAGTGAAGGGACGTTCCGTGCCGGCGCCCCCACCGTCGCCTGATGCGCATCGTTGTCATCGGCAGTGGATTTGGCGGATTGGCCGCGGCCATTCGCTTGCAGGCACAAGGGCATAGCGTCACCATCGTCGAGAAGCTCGACCAGCCTGGTGGGCGGGCCTGTGTGTTCAAGCAGGACGGCTTCACCTTCGATGCCGGCCCCACGATCATCACGGCGCCGTGGGTGCTCGACGAGATCTTCGCGCTCACTGGCCGCCGCACCGCCGACTTCGTGTCGCTGGTGCGCCTCGATCCGTTCTACAACATCCGTTTCGAGGACGGCTCGGTGTTCCGCTACAACAGCGACACCGATGCCCTGCGCGCGCAGGTGCGGCAATTCGCGCCGCAGGATGAAGCGGGCTACCTGACCTTCCGCGAAAAGGCCGGCGCGATCTTCGATGCTGGCATGCCGCTCATCGACCAGCCGTTCACCAACATCTCGTCCATGGTGAAGGCACTGCCGTCGTTGCTGCGCACCCGCGCCGACCGTTCGGTGGCCGCAATGGCCAACACCTATCTCTCCGACGAGCGGCTACGGCAAGTATTCTCGTTCCATCCGCTGCTGGTGGGTGGCAACCCGTTCCGCGCGTCATCGATGTACGCGCTCATCCACAAGCTCGAACAGCAGTGGGGCGTGCTGTTCTGCATGGGCGGTACGGGCGCGCTCGTGCAGGGATTGGTGCGTGCCTTCGAAGAGCTCGGCGGCACCATGCGCTACGAGCACGAGGTGGCCGAAGTGATGGTGAGCAACGGGCGCGCGACCGGCGTTCGTTGTCAGAATGGCGCCCAGTTCGCGGCCGATGCCGTGGTGTGCAATGGCGATGTGGTGCAGGCGTATCGCTCGCTCATCAAGCCAGAGCATCATCCACGCACATCGGCACGACGTCTCGAGCGCATGCGGCACTCGATGTCCCTGTTCGTGATCTACTTCGGCACCAATCGGCAGTATCCCGACATCGCACACCACGAGATCCTCATGGGTCCGCGGTACCGCGAGCTCCTCGAAGACATCTTCGAGCGGAAGATTCTGGCCGATGATTTCTCGCTCTATTTGCACCGCCCCACGGCGACCGATCCCTCTCTCGCACCGCCGGGTTCTGATGCGTGGTATGTGCTGTCACCCGTCCCGCACCTGGGCAGCGGCACCGACTGGGAGCGCGTGAGCGAACGCTATCGCGATCGCATCATGCAGTATCTCGAAGAGCGGTACCTGCCGGGATTGTCGCAGCATGTCGTCACCGAGCGTCGCATCGACCCGCGCTACTTCGAGGGCACGCTCAACAGCTATCTGGGTAGCGCCTTTGGACCCGAGCCCGTGCTCACGCAATCGGCCTGGTTCCGCCCGCACAACCGCGATCGGGATATCACGAATCTCTATTTCTGCGGCGCGGGGACACATCCGGGAGCGGGGCTGCCGGGGGTGATATCAAGCGGGAAGATTGTGGCGGAGATGATTGGGGCTGCGCGGCGGGACTGAGGGCACTGCAAGAGAAGCGGTGGGTGGGACGGGAACTGCTGGGAGGTGGGTTTTAGGGGGCTTGGTGAGAGGCTGTAGGTGATAGGTGATAGGTCGGACCGGCACCGTGGCGCTTCGACTCCAATGCCAGCTCCTACCTACCACCTGCAGCTCACAGCCTCGTACCGAGCCCCCTAAGACCCACCTCCCTGCTGTACCGTAGTCCCCGCCGGTCCCTCCCCTACGCCCCCCTCCCCTCCCCCAACTACATTTCCCGGGATGAACATTTCCATTACCCCGACCGAAACCGCAGGCGTCTCTCGCCGTCTGCAAATCACGGTGCCGGCCGATACGGTGGCATCGTATGAAGACCAGGCGGCGCGCAAGTACGCGACCCAGGTGCGCATTCCCGGCTTCCGTCCGGGGAAGGCTCCACCGTCGATGGTTCGCAAGCGCTTCCCCGAAGCCGTGCGTCAGGAAGCGATCGAACTGGTGATCAATGACGCGTTCCGTGAGGCTGTCGACCGCGAAGGCTTCAAGCTCGCCGCGCAGCCGCACATCCACGATCTCAAGTCCGAGCCCGGTCAGCCGCTCGAGTTCGAGCTGCACTGCGAAGTGCGCCCCGAGCTGGCGCTCGACAAGATCGATGGTTTCACGATCACCCGCACCGAAACGGCCGTCACCGACGAGCTGATCGAAGAGCAGATCGAGCGCCTGCGTGAGCAGAAGGCCGATTGGACGCCGGTCGAAGAGAAGGCTGCGCCTGGTGACATGGTCACCGTGATCCTGTCCACCGAAGAGACCGATGGCATCCTGCCCGAGGGCAAGGAATACCGCATCGTGCTCGGCGGCGGTCAGGCCATCCCGGGCATCGAAGAACTCATCATGGAAACCGCGCCCGGCGCCTCGTCCGAGAAGTCGGTACGCTGGCCGGAAGATTTCCCCGATGAAACGCAGCGTGGTGCCACAAAGCTCGTGCGCGTTCAGGTGAAGGACGTCAAGCGCAAGGCATTGCCCGCGCTCGACGACGCGTTCGCGCGTGAAGTCGGTGACTTCGACACGGTGCAGGCGCTGCGTGACGCGGTGCGCACCGACATGGGCGAGCACACCAAGCGTGAATCCGAAGCCGACGTACGCGGTCAGCTCATCGAGCAGATCGTGACGGCCAATCCGTTCGATGTGCCGAAGGCGTGGGTGCGTCAGCTGGTGGACGGCTACATGCAGATGTATGGCGTGCCCGATGCGCAGAAGCAGACGTTCTCGCAGGAGTTCTATCCGATGGCCGAGCGTCAGGTGCGTCGTGACCTGGTGATCGACACGCTGGCCGAGCGCGAGTCGCTGACGGCGAGTGCGGCCGATGTGGACGCGCGCGTCGAAGAGCTGGCCAAGGCCCGGAACGCCGATCCGGGGCAAGTGTACGCGCAGCTCCAGAAGTCGGGACGCCTCACGGAAGTGGAGCGCGAGCTGACCGAAGACCGTGTCTTCGCCTGGCTGCTCGAGAAGAACCCCGTGACGGCAGCCTAAGCTGACGTCCGACCAGAAGAATCCCATACCGGAGAGTCGCAGCATGGCGTCGATCTACATGCCGTACATCATCGAGCGTTCGAGCCGTGGTGAGCGGACGTATGACATCTTCTCGCGGCTCCTCATGGACCGCATCATCTTCCTGGGGTCGCCGATCAACGACGACGTCGCGAACATCATCATCGCGCAGATGCTGTTCCTCGACGCGGACAACCCCGAGAAGCCGATCCACCTGTACATCAACTCCCCGGGTGGTTCGGTGTCGGCTGGCCTGGCCATGTACGACACGATGCAGTTCATCAAGGCGCCGGTGTACACCACGTGCATGGGCATGGCGGCCTCAATGGGCGCCTTCCTGCTCTGCGCCGGTGCGCCGGGCCATCGTGCGGCGCTGCCGCACAGCCGCATCATGATTCACCAGCCGTCGCAGAACGGTGGCGGCGGCTCGGCCTCGGACATCGAAATCCAGGCCCGCGAAATCCTGTACCTCCGTTCCAAGATGAACGAACTGATGGCCAAGCACACCGGCCGTCAGGTGGAACAGGTGGAGCGTGACACGGACCGTGACCGCTTCATGAGCGCCGACGATGCCAAGGAGTACGGCCTGATCGACAATGTGATCCAGGTCCAGGCTGAGCTGGTGCCTGCTGGGCGCTAAACGGCGGTTGTGGGTCGCGCGGTAGCGGGTTTGGGGGTGAACGGATCGGGTTCGGGCAATGGGTAGTGGGGTGCGAGTCTCGGCACCCGCCACCTTGTACCCGAAACCCGGCTGTTCACCCCCAAACTCGTTTCCCCGCTACCCGCCCCGCTTTGTGGTGTAGTAAGGTCCAGCCGCGAAGACCACTGTGGTTTTTGGTCCCAGGTGCCGACACTCATCTCGGCGTGATCTTCGCTTGACCCTGCCCGCCGAACAGGGTTAACTCTCTACGTATGTGCAACATGGGCCGCCACGGATGGTGGCGCCGGACATGTTGTTGCACTCAATCGGGAAGCCGGCCTCCCCCGTTAGCCCCGTACCGGATCGCAATGTCCCACGACAAGCATCTCCGCTGCTCCTTCTGCGGCAAGTCCAAGGACGCCGTCCGGAAGTTCATTTCGGGCCCGTCGGTCTACATCTGCAACGAGTGCATCGCGCTCTGCAATGAGATCCTGGCGGAGGACGAAGAGCGCGAGGTCGCTGAATCGATCACGCAGGTGCCCACGCCCCGCGAGATCAAGAACACCCTCGACCAGTACGTGATCGGGCAGGATCAGGCCAAGAAGGCGCTGTCGGTGGCGGTGTACAACCACTACAAGCGCATCAATGCCTCCAGCTCGGCCCGTGAAGACGACGTCGAACTCGACAAGTCCAACATCCTGCTGATCGGCCCCACCGGCGTCGGCAAGACGCTGCTGGCGCAAACGCTGGCGCGCATTCTGGACGTGCCGTTCACCATCGCCGATGCCACCACGCTGACTGAAGCCGGCTACGTCGGTGAGGACGTGGAGAACATCCTCGTGCGCCTGCTGCAGGCTGGTGACTTCAACGTCGCCGAGTGCGAGCGTGGCATCGTCTACATCGACGAAATCGACAAGATCGCGCGCAAGTCGGAAAACCCGAGCATCACGCGTGACGTGTCGGGCGAAGGCGTGCAGCAGGCCCTGCTCAAGATTCTCGAAGGCACGGTGGCCAGTGTGCCGCCGCAGGGCGGCCGCAAACATCCACAGCAGGAGTACATCCAGATCAACACGAAGGACATCCTCTTCATTTGCGGAGGGGCCTTCGACGGCCTGGAGAAGATCATCGAGGCGCGCACGGGCCGTCGCATGATCGGCTTTGGCGACGAGAAGCCGGACACGAAGGTCGTGTCCATCGGCAAGACGACGCCCAAGACGCCGTTCGCGGAAGTGGAGCCGGACGACCTGCTTCGCTTCGGCATCATTCCGGAGCTCGTGGGTCGTCTCCCCGTGTGTGTGCCGCTCGAGGCACTCGACGAGGAGGCGCTCATGTCCATCCTCAAGGAGCCGAAGAACGCGCTGACCAAGCAGTACCAGCGCCTGTTCGACCTCGAGGAAGTGAAGATCACCTTCGAAGAATCGGCGCTGCGTGCCGTGGCGGCCAAGGCGCTCAAGCGCGGCACAGGCGCCCGCGGCCTGCGCGCGATTCTCGAAGAAACGCTACTCGACACCATGTTCGACCTGCCCACGCGAGAGGATGTCGTGGAGGTGCGTGTCACCGAAGCCGCCGTACAGAGCGGCGGCCCACCGCTCCTCGAGATCGCGCCCAAGCGGCAGAAGAAGGAAGCCTGACCACACCACGCACTCAAAGGACCGGCAGCCACAGGTTGCCGGTCCTTCCGCTTCGCGACGTCGTGTTGTTCCCACACGTCGCCATGCCCCTGCTCATCGGTCGCGCCGGCTCGCTCGCCGCAGTAGCCGAGGCCCTCGAAGGCTCGCGTGAACTCCTGCTCGTCACGCAGCAGGATCCCGAAGTCGCCCAGCCCACCGGCAACGACCTGTATCGCATCGGCGTGCGGGCACGACTGCAGCAGGCCAGCCGCGTATCCGGCGGCACCATGAAGATCCTGGTCGATGCGACCGAGCGCGTGATCGTGCGCCGGTTCGGCGTCAACAAGCCGAAGGACAGCAAGGCGAGCCCGTTTCTCGAAGCGCGTTTCGACGCGCTCCCGCTGGAACGACCAGCGCGTAAGGCTGCCGAGCAGACCTCGGCGCAGGTGCGCCATGCGCTGTCGTTGTTCGAGGAGTACGCCGGTCTGCACCGCCGCCTCGCCCCGGAAATCGTGGGCATGTTGCAGGGGCTCGAGCAGGAAGAGCGCATCGCCTACGGCATCGCGGCGCACCTGCAGATCACGATCGACCAGCGCCAGCAACTGCTGGCCGCGAAGTCACTCGACGCGCTCGCGACGCAGCTGACGCAGGTGCTGGGCAGCGAACTCGAGTTGCTCAAGCTCGAACGCAAGATCGACGACCAGGTGCGGAGCTCGCTGTTCCAGAACCAGCGCGAGTTCTTCCTGCAGGAGCAGCTCAGGGTCATTCACCGCGAACTCGGCCAGGATGATGGTGACGAGTTCGAGGATCTCGCGAAGCAGGTGAGCGAACGCGGCCTGCCCGAAGCCGTGCAGACGCGCGCGAACCGCGAGCTGCGCCGCATTCGGCGCAGCTCG
Source organism: Gemmatimonas sp. (assembly GCF_036405635.1). Classification (GTDB taxonomy): domain Bacteria; phylum Gemmatimonadota; class Gemmatimonadetes; order Gemmatimonadales; family Gemmatimonadaceae; genus Gemmatimonas. The sequence goes on from NZ_DASWXE010000076.1 coordinate 8,278, forward strand.
CCCACCTCACCCGACGCCGCGGTCTCCCGTGGTTGGCTGGACTGGGTGCTGGCGCTGCCGTGGAATGTGCGCACGGAAGACACCACCGATGTGGACGCCGCGCGGGCGCTGCTGGAGGAAGACCACTTCGGCCTCGAAGAGGTGAAGGAGCGCATTCTCGATCACATCGCCGTGCTCGGGCGTGTCGGCACGCAGCAGGGATCCATCCTGTGTCTCGTCGGTCCGCCGGGTGTGGGCAAGACCTCGCTGGGTCGCTCCATCGCCAAGTCGCTGGGTCGCCGGTTTGTGCGCATGGCGCTGGGCGGCGTGCGTGATGAAGCCGAGATCCGTGGTCATCGCCGCACGTACATTGGCTCGATGCCGGGACGCATCCTGCAGGCGATGCGGCGTGCGGATTCCATGAATCCCGTCATCCTGCTCGACGAGATCGACAAGCTGGGCAGCGATTGGCGCGGTGATCCTGCCGCCGCACTGCTCGAAGTGCTCGACCCCGAGCAGAACAAGGCATTCAACGATCACTACCTCGAGGTCGACTACGATCTGTCGCAGGTGATGTTCGTGACCACCGCCAACTCGCTGAGTGGTATCCCGGAGGCGCTGCGTGATCGCATGGAGATCATCCGGCTGCCCGGCTATCTCGAGAGCGAAAAGCTGGCGATTGCACGTCGCTATCTCGTGCCCAAGCAGCTCACGTCCAATGGTGTCCCGGCCGCGCAGGTGACACTGGCCGACGACGTACTGCCGGCCGTGATCCGTGGCTGGACGCGTGAGAGCGGTGTGCGCGATCTCGAGCGGCGCATCGCGCGTCTGTCACGTAAGCTCGCGCGGCGCACGTGGGCCGACGATACGCAGGTCACCGTCAGCCGTGACGAGCTCCCTGCCCTGCTGGGACCCATTCAGCATCAGGACGACGAGCCCACACTCGAGGATCAGGTGGGTGTGGCGTCTGGGCTGGCCTATACCAGCACCGGCGGCGAACTGCTGGAGATCGAAGTGAGCGTGGTGCCTGGCCGCGGCCGCGTACAGCTCACGGGCACGCTGGGCGATGTGATCAAGGAGTCGGCCGCCGCGGCGCTGAGTTATGTGCGCGCACGTGCGACTGCACTGGGTCTGTCGCCGGATTTTTATCGTGAGCGGGACATTCACGTGCACCTGCCCGCTGGCGCGACGCCCAAGGATGGCCCATCAGCGGGCATTGCGCTGGCCACCGCGTTGACGAGCGCCCTCACGGGCATTCCGGTGCGCGGTGATGTGGCAATGACCGGTGAAGTCACGCTGCGCGGCCGTGTCCTGCCCATTGGGGGGGTGCGTGAGAAAGGTGTGGCCGCGCATCGCCATCGCCTCAAGCACGTCATCATTCCGCAGGGCAACGCGAAGGATCTCGGCGAGCTGCCCGAGGATGTGCGCGGCGGGGTGCAGTGGCACACGGTGAAGACGATGGACGAAGTGCTCGCCCTCGCGTTGCGCCAGCAGCCGGTCGGCCTCGCCAGCGATGTGCCAGCGCCTGCCCTGGCTGATCGTGAATCGCGTCCGCGATCGCGGAGCCGCTCGTCGTCGCGTCGTCCCGATGCGTCCGGCCGTGAGGGTGCGCGTGAGGGTGTCCTGGTGCACACCGAGCAGGGGCAGCCCACGTGAGCGACACGGACACGTCCGCCGACATGCCGGTGGACAAGACGGCTGCCACGCCCGATCCGATGGTGATCCGTCACCTCGAGTATCTCGGGCCGATGGCCACGGTGGATGGCTGGCGCCCTGACAACCAGTTGCCGGAAATCGCGTTCGCGGGCCGCTCGAACGTGGGTAAGAGCTCTCTGCTCAACAAGCTGATGCGCCGCAAATCGTTTGCGCGCGTCAGTACGACGCCCGGGCGCACACGCGAGATTCATTTCTTCGACGTGAACCATCAGTTCGTGCTGGCCGACCTGCCGGGCTACGGCTACGCGCGCATCAGCAAGGCGCGCAAGGCGGAATGGCGGCCGCTGATCGAAGGATATCTCGGTACCAGTCCCCGGCTGCAGGGCGTGGTGCAACTGCTCGACGTGCGCCACGATCCCACCGACGAAGACTACGTCATGATGGACTTTCTGGCGGAAGTCGGGGTACCAACCATCGTGGCCATCACCAAGACCGACAAGCTCAAGCCGGTGCAGGCCCGGGCGCGGGTCGAAGAGCTGTGCAAGCGATTGGGGCTCGACCCCGATCAGGTGGTGCCGTTTTCGGCGCAGACCGGTGAAGGCCGCAATGAGCTGGCCGCGGCCTTGATGCAATTGCTGGCCATGCCCGACTGGCGAACCGTGGCGGAGGATGAGGAGGAGCAGTGATGCGAGCCGTGCTGCGAGGTGACAAGCGACGTGCACCCGATTTTCGCAGGCTCCTCTGGCTTCCGGCCTGCCTCGCGCTGCTGGCCTGCGCTGGTGCGACTCCGGCGCCCGCACAGGCTCAGGTGGCTCCGGCCATTCTGCCAACTATTTCCGGCGACACACTCGATCCCAACTGGATACCTGCCGGGTTTGGCACCCTGCGGCAGGATGACATCGCGCTCAAGACTTCACCGTCATCGGGTCTGCAGGTGCGCGCCATCCCGGTCGACGAGCGTTTCATCCGACTGCTCTCACCCGACTCCTATCGCGCCCTGCGCGAACTGGTGAACGGCAATGAGCGCAAGCTGCAAGCCATTCGCGAGCGCAGCCGCCTGCCCAGCTATTCAATCTGGTACGTCAGCTTCTTTGCGATCGAGCAGGGCGAGACGCGGTTCTCGCCGCAGGAGTTCATCATCTCCAACACGGGTCGCGATTTCCGACCGCTGGACATGGTGCCGCTGACACCGGGCTTCGGTGAGTACCGCCTGCGCCAGCGCGAGGTGCAATCCGCCCTGCTGGTGTTCGACGGGCAGCTCGATCTCAATCAGCCGGTCAGTGCCCAGATGGAGAGCGCCCCCACGGTGACCGATTGGGGTTCCGTGCTACAGCGCGTGGAGCGCGAACGGGCAGCCGTACGGTCACGAGCAGGGGCGAAAAAGAGATTCTGAGTTTCGGGGGAGAGTTCGGAGCTCGACCTCCAACACCCGAAACTCAGACCCGAAACCCGTCTCACGGCAGGTCAGCCCAAACCCGTCCTCGCGCGGCCCGGAACCGCCGCGCGCAAGACATCCTCCACCGCTCCCGCATCACCCGTACGCAGCAGCCACATGGCGTGTCGTACCGCCTCATGCTCGCGCGGCCACGCCAGCTCAGCTTGAACGTCATCGGCAGTCCGCCACCGAGCCAGATCGTGTTCTTCGCTCAGTAGGACGGCATCATCATCCAACGTGTCTGCATCGACCACGGCCGCGAACACCAGCGCCAGCTGCACGGTGTCCATGACGGGGATGTAGAACGGGTTCACGGCGAGATTGTAGAGCCGATCGACACGAAACCCGGTCTCCTCGAAGACTTCACGGCATGCCGCATCGGCCGGGCGCTCTCCGGCCTCGATACGGCCATGCACGATTTCCCAGGCCCCGGTGCATCGGGTACCGACCGCGCGCCGCAGGGTGAGCACCCGCCACCGCGCGGGATAGACGCCCTCTGCTGCCGGCGCCAGCACCACCACATCGACGATGCGTGCCGCAATGCGGGTCGCCCCGTCGGTGCCATCCGCACCACTGTCCCGTCCCGCCGCCATCCCCGCACCTCGCACAAAGTCGTGTGCCTGCAGACTGCTCACATCACGGGGAATGCTAGGCTATCGCTTGCCCTCCGGCGAGCGACGCGGCGACCTTTCCGGTGATGACGACGCTCGACGAATTCCGCGCACGCGCCGAGGGCTGCCGATCGACCGGCGGACTCGTGCCCGTCTGGCGCGACTGCCTGCTCGACCTCTGCACGCCCGTCTCCGCGTTTGCGAAGCTGCGGCGCGGCCCCTTTGCGTTCCTGCTCGAGTCCGCGGTCACGCGGGGTGAGGCGTGGTCACGCTACACCTATCTGGGCACCGAACCACGCGGGGCGTGGCGGCTGCGTGATGGCGTCGTGGAAGACTGGACCGAGGAAGCCGGCTGGCACGGGGCCCGCACGCCCGCCGATCCCATCGCGGACCTGCGCGCCATCGTGCGCGACATGAATCCGGTGGATGCGCCAGAGCTGGGCGCGCTGTGGAGCGGCGCGTTTGGCTTCTTCTCGTACGACGTGGTGCGGCATATCGAACGGTTGCCCAATGCCCCACCACGGGCGCTGAGTTATCCCGATGCCTGCTTCGTGTTCACCGACGCGCTCGTGGTCATCGACAACTGGCGCGGTCAGGCGCGCGTGATCGTTTCGGTGCCGGTGGCTGGTGGCGCTGATGCGGCGGCGCTCGATGCGCAGTACGCCAAGGCCGTCGCGACGCTCGACGAAACCATCGCCCGCCTGCAGAGTCCCGAGACCTTGCCGCCGCTCACACTCAACGAGCGTGCCGCACCGGCTACGGCAGTGTCGATGTATCCGCGTGAGGACTTTCTGCGCGATGTCGATCGCATCAAGGAATACATCCTCGCTGGCGATGTTTTCCAGGCGCTGCTCGCTCGCCGCATGGAAGTGCCGCTCGACTTCGACACGACGACGCTCTACCGCGCTCTTCGCGCGCTGAATCCCTCGCCGTACATGTACCACCTGTTCCTCGACGGCCTCGAACTGGTGGGCAGCTCACCAGAGTTGCTTGTACGGGTAGCTGACGGGCGCCTCACCGTGCGCCCCATCGCCGGCACCCGCCCGCGCGGCAAGACGCAGGAAGAAGACGACGCGCTGGCCGCCGAGCTTCTGGCCGACGAAAAGGAACGCGCCGAGCATGTCATGCTTGTGGACCTGGGCCGCAATGATGTGGGTCGCCTCGCCAAGTACGGAACGGTCGAGGTCACCGATCTCATGGTCGTCGAGCGGTACTCACATGTGTTCCACATCGTGAGCCAGGTGGAAGGGGAACTCGCCGATGGGTCGAGTGCGCTCGACGCGTTCCGCGCCGTGTTCCCCGCGGGCACCATGACGGGCGCGCCCAAGGTACGCGCGATGGAAATCATCGACGAACTCGAGCCGGAACGTCGCGGCGCATACGCTGGCGCGCTCGGTGTCATCGGCGCGGGCGACACCCGCATGGATCTCGCCATCACTATTCGCACCTGTGTCATTGCAGACGGCGTGGCTTCGGTGCAGGCGGGCGCAGGCATCGTGTACGACTCAGTGCCCGAGCGTGAGTGGGAAGAGACGGAGAACAAGGCGCGCGCCATGCTGACCGCCATTGGCCGCGCCCGTGGCTGATATGCGGGAGACTCGCGCGTGACGCTCGTGCTCACGTCGGCTTCGGGTGACCGGCGCTTCTCGCTGGTAGGACGCGCCACGCTCGTACTCGGCCGTGATCCGATCAGCGACCTGCCCGTGCTCGATCCGGCCGTGTCACGACGACACGCCGAGCTCGCGCTGGATGACCGCAATCGTGGTATCCAGATCGTCGATCTGGGGTCGCGCAACGGTACATGGATCAACGGTACGCGCGTCAACCGTGGCATCGCGCGACTCGGCGACACCGTGGCGTTTGGCACCGTGACGTTCACGGTGATTGAAGTGGACTCGGTGGCGATGCGGCCCACCCCTTCGTTGTCCGGTCGTGAAGCCAGCGCCACCATGCTGCGTGAGCGCCTGGTGCCGTCGCGCGACCAGGCGCTGGCCGACATCGCCATCAACAACGATCGCGCCACGGCACGCCTCACCCAGCTGGTGCGCATCGCGCAGCGACTGGGCACCTTTGGCGATCTCGAAGGCCTGCTCGATGCGATCGCGACCGATCTGTTCGCGACGTTCGACGCCGATCGCGTCGCGGTCCTGCTGACCGAACCGGATGGCACCTTGAGCACGCGCATCTCACGTGATCGCAAGGGCGCCATTCCCCGCCCGGTGCCGCGGGCCATCGCGCACGGTGTGGCCGAGCGCCAGGTGGCACTGCTTACGAACGACGCCGCACGCGATACCCGTACCGCCGGTGAGTCCGTGCTGCAGCAGGCTGTGAAATCCGCCATGGCCGCTCCGTTGCTGGGAGAGGGACGTGGCACGATGGGCGTGCTGTATGTCGATCATCTGCGTGAGCATCAGGCCTTTCAGGATGATGACCTCGCGCTGCTGGTGGCGTTTGCCGGCATTGCCTCGGCTGCCGTGGAGCGCGAATTGGCTGCCGCTCAGCTGCAGCATGCCGAGCGTGTGCGCGAGAACTTCGAGCGCTACTTCACGCCGCAGCTCGCCGAGCGCATCGCGGGGAGCACCACGCAGGTATCGCTGGGCGGCGTGCGCCAACCCGTCGTGGTGTTGTTCAGCGACATCCGTCACTTCACCGCCATCGCGGAATCGCTGCCCCCCACGGCCATGGCGCAGCAGCTCAACGAGTACTTTGGCGCGATGGTGGACTGCGTGTTCCGGCACGAGGGCGCACTGGACAAGTTCATCGGCGACGCCATCATGGCCTACTGGGGCGCACCGGAAGCGCGTGAAGACGACACCGACCGCGCCGTGGCCGCCGCCCGTGACATGCAGGAGGCACTCGCCCAGCTCAACGAACGGTGGCGCAGCGAAGGGCGTCCCGAGCTGCGGGTAGGTATCGGCATTCACACCGGTGACGCGTTCGTGGGCAACATCGGCTCGCCACGACGCCTCGAGTTCACGCTCATCGGCGACACCGTGAATCTCGCCAGCCGACTCTGCTCACTGGCCAAGAGTGGTGAAGTGCTGGTGAGCGAGGCGATGGTGCACAGCCTCGTGGGCCGTGTGGCGTGCCTGCCGCGCACCGAGTTGCGCGTGTTTCGCCATACCAGCGAAGACAGCCCGGTATGGGAAGTGGCGTCTCCGACACACGGAGCCACCTCGTGAAACTGGCCGTACCCGAAGGCATACGGGAACTGCCGCCCACCGTGAACGTGGCTGGCGCCGACATCACGGCCTTTCCGTCGGTGCGAGACGATCTCGTGACGCTCGTCGAGGCGCATGGATCGCTGTACGAGTGGGCATCCGAGCAACCGCAGTCACGCGCATTGCGTGGACGCGCGCCGGTCTACGTCGCCACACTGCCCACATCGGGTATGCAGGTGGTCGTGCGACATGCCTGGCATGGCGGCTTGCTCGCTCCCATCACCGGCGATCGGTTCCGGCGACCGTCGCGCGCGCCGCGTGAGATGTGGCAATCGCTCGCGTTGCGCGGAGCTGGCGTGCCGACCACGGAGGTGCTGGGTTTCGTGCGCTATGATGCAGGACCAGGGCTGGTGCGTGTCGATGTCGTCACGCTGTACGTACCCGATACGGCAGACCTGGGCATGGTCCTGGCCGGTCTGGCGCCCGATATGGAATGCGATCAGGCACTGGATGCCACGCGAGCGCTGCTGCGCACCCTCGCCCGTCATGGCGTGGTGCACCCGGACCTCAACGTCAAGAACGTGCTGCTCAGGCCTGGACAGGGCGCGGCCCTCGACGCGCTGATGATCGATGTGGACGTCGTGCAATGGGATTCAACGCGACCACCGGATGACACCATGAACCGCAACGTGTCGCGTCTTATCCGCTCGATGACCAAATGGCGCACACACTTCGGGTGTGATTTCGCCGATCGGCGCATCGCGGCGTTCGTGGAAGCCACGCGCGCCGACGCGCTGGCGCTGGAGCACCATTGATGTCGGTGCCGACCACTCCGCCGTTGCCGCCACTGCGCCTCCAGCGCATCGGTATCGTGATGATGAGCGCCGTTGGGGATGCCGTGCACGTCATGCCCATCATCCATGCGCTCAAGGCACATGCCCCCGCAGCGCACATCACATGGGTGCTGCAGCCTGGTCCGGCCACGCTCGTGCGTGGTCATCCCCTGGTGGACGACATCGTGGTGTTCGATCGTTCCCGCGGATGGCAGGCCTTCCTCGACGTACGCCGCGAACTCGCATCGCGGCAGTTCGATGTGGTGCTGGGGTTGCAGGTGTACTTCAAGGCCGGTCTCATCACGGGCTTCACAAAATCTCCAGTGAAGCTCGGGTTTGACCGCGCCCGCGCCCGCGATGCCAACTGGTTGTTCACCACGCACCGCATCGCGCCGCACGTGGGCCAGCATGTGCAGGACCAGTACTTCGAGTTTCTCGACGCACTGGGTGTGCCGCACGGCGCGCCGTCATGGACACTGGGTCCTTGGAACGACGCGGAGCGATCATGGCAACGCGAGTTTGTCGCGCAGTTCGATCGTCCCATCGCGCCTATCGTCGTGGCCACCAGCAAGCCGGCCAAGGATTGGATGCCCGAGCGCTGGGCACGCATCTGCCAGGTGCTGTGGAACGACTTCGGTTTGCAACCGGTGCTCGTGGGCGGCAACTCGGAGCGCGAGCGTGCGGCCGAAGCCATCATCCTGCGTGAGGCACCGATGGCCCACTCCGCACTGGGCAGCGGTCTGCGCAAACTGGCCGCTATCCTCGATGGCGCCGCTGTGGCGCTCTCACCGGACACCGGTCCACTGCACCTCGCCATCGCCCTGCGCACGCCGGTCGTGTCGTTGCTGGGCTACACCAATCCCAAGCGCGTGGGACCCTACGATTTTTCGCACGATCTCATGATCGACGCGTATGGCGATCCGGGCGAGGACTATCCGATCGACATGACCTATCGGGAGGGCCGTCTCGAGCGCATCGGGGTGGACGATGTCGTTGCGAAGCTCCACCACTGGCGTTCCCACTACGCGGCGGCGCGCCTCGCCGATCTCGACGTGCGGGGATTGGGTAGCCGACTAGCGGGTGATTGACCCGAACGCGTACTGAAAGCCGAGCTCCCGCAGCAACATGATCGTGCGGCCCAACGGGAGCCCCATGACGGCAAAGTAGTCGCCATCGACACGTTCGACGATCGTGGCACCATACCCCTGAATGCCGTAGGCGCCGGCCTTGTCCATGGGCTCGCCGGTATCCACGTAGGCCTCGATGAGTGCGCGGTCAAGCACACGGAACTGCACGTCAACGGCCTCCACGCCCGAGCGCACCTGGCCACCATGCGCCACCGCGACGGCGGTGTACACCGTGTGCGAACGCCCCGACAGTCGTTCGAGCATCTGGATGGCATCGCTCCGGTCGCGCGGCTTGCCAAGGATGGCGCCGTCCACCACGACGATGGTGTCCGATCCAATGACCACCGCGTCCGGTTCAGCCACAGCGAGCACCTGCGCCTTGCCGCGGGCCAGACGCTCGCAGTGCGGCACCGGCGCTTCGCCGTCCAGGACCGTCTCGTCGATATCCGCCGGACGGACCTCGTGGGTGATACCCACCAAGGTGAGGAGTTCTCGACGGCGCGGGGACTGCGACGCCAGAATGACGCGGACCGGAGAGCCGGTAGTGGGGAGACCAGACTGGAGAGCCATGTGGGTAAGTTTATGGCGATCGCATGGAATGCCAACGCCCCGCTCTGCCGAACATGTCCGACGACCAGCACACTCCGAACTTCGAAACGCTCGCGATCCGCACTCAGTCGGCCATTACGCCGGAGCGTGAACACTCCGTGCCGCTGTTCCTGACGTCGAGCTTCCGGTTCGACGATGCCGAGCACGCGCGGGCGCTCTTCACCGAAGAAGTGAGCGGCAATGTCTACAGTCGCTATGCCAACCCGAACACCGACGAGTTCGTTCGGAAGTTGTGCCTGCTCGAAGGCGGCGAGGATGGCATCGCGACGGCCTCCGGTATGTCGGCGGTGTTCACCGCACTGGCGGCGAAGGTATCGGCGGGCGACCACATCGTGGCTTCGCGGGCGCTCTTCGGGTCAACGCACCAGATCCTGACGCGAGTGCTGCCCAAGTGGGGCGTGACCGCCGATTATGCCGACGTCAGCGATCCCGATTCCTGGGAGCGCCTGATCCGTCCCAACACGCGACTGCTGTTCGTGGAGACCCCGAGCAATCCGGGGCTAGAGCTGATCGACCTGGCATGGCTGGGCCAGTTGGCGCTGGCACGGGGCATCCCCCTCGTCGTCGACAATTGCTTCGCCACGCCCTATCTGCAGCGCCCACTGACGCTGGGAGCCAGCGTGGTGGTGCACTCGGCGACCAAGTACATCGACGGTCAGGGCCGGGCGCTGGGCGGCGCCATCATCGGCAACCGGGAGTATCTCGCCGACTGCCGGTTCTTCGCCCGTCATACCGGACCCGCCATGAGCGCCTTCAATGCCTGGCTGCTGTCCAAGTCGCTGGAGACGCTGGCCGTGCGGATGGACCGTCACTGCGCGAACGCGCTGACGATCGCCCGACATTTCGAGGGCCATCCAGCCGTGGAATCGGTGCGCTACCCGTTTCTGCCGTCACACCCCCAGCATGATTTGGCGCAGCGGCAGATGTCGCAGGGCGGTGGCATCGTTGTGCTGGTGCTCAAGGGCGGACTGGCCGCCGGTCGCCGTTTTCTCGATGGCGTGCAACTGGTGTCACACTCTGCGAACCTCGGCGACACGCGCACCATTGTTACACACCCGGCATCCACGACGCACAGCAAGCTGACGGGCGACGAGCGCGCAGCGGTGGCCATCACAGATGGACTCATTCGCGTGAGTGTGGGCCTCGAGCACACCGACGACATCATCGCAGATCTGGAACGGGCGCTGGCTGCAGCATAGACGGTTGAGCCAACCAATTGCCACACCCGGCCCGTCCAAAGTACAGCAGGTCACTTGGATGGCGCGTAGTCACTCACGGCCGGCGTCCCGCTCCAGCAGAATGGTGACAGGCCCATCGTTGATGAGTTCGACGTCCATCATGGCGCCAAACTCGCCCGTCTCCACCTGAAGCCCCCGCTGTCGCAAACCCCTCACGAACTGGTTATATAACAACTCAGCTGGCTCGGGTTTGGCTGCATCGATGAAGCTTGGGCGGCGCCCCTTTCGGACGTCGCCATAGAGGGTGAACTGCGATACCACGAGCAGTGCACCGCCCTGTTCCACGATGTCCCGATTCATCCGCTGCTCCTCGTCCGGGAACAGACGGAGACCGATGACTTTTTCCGTCATCCATTCGAGCTCCGCGACGGTATCACCATGGGTGAAACCGACCAGCAGCAGATATCCGGCATGAATCCGGCCGGAAACCCGAATAGGGCTTTCGGACGATTCCGCGCGAATGCGGACTTCAGCAGACTTCACTCGTTGGAGTAGTATTCGCATAGCATAGAGTTTGGCCCCGGTCCCGTGAACACGAAAGACCAGGGACATTGCAATCAACGACCGCCGTGCAACCACGTCTTGCTCTCCATTTCGATCTGACGCCGCGTTCTGCGGCGACGGATGCCGATGCTGCGTTCCTCGCCGCGTGTGTGGCGTGGCTTGGGCTGGATCAGGGACAGCCACTGTCCTGGGATTCGCCCTCCAACCACACTCTTGATGGCGGCCGCATCCTCCGCTGGGCGCCGTACCGGAATGACGGCGCGTCGTTGGCCGATATCGTCGTCCACGCGCCGGATCCGCTCGATCGCTCCCTGCAGTGGTCCACGCATGTCACCTATGTCGCGTCGCAGAACGCAGCCGGTGCAATCCACCGCCAGGTGAACATCCGCGTCGGGACGGAAGGTGGCGCGCCCAACGGTGCTCCGCCGCCAGTGCGTCCGCCGCGCCTGCTGTCCGAGCTCGACGCCACGTTCACGCTCGTCTCCAACGACGGCCCCCTGCAGCGCACGCCGACGCAGCTCGAAGCGGGAACGCTCGATGCGTTCGTGCGTTTTGTGCTGTGCGACCCGGCCCGTACCATGCCGGTGCTGCTCCTCACGGAGCTGCCGGACGGTGGGTATGTGCTGCCGCCGGAGCAGTTTGCGGCCGAGATGTTCGGCCTCGGTCTCTGCTTCCAGCTGCGCCACGCTGACACATTCGCCCTCTCCGACGCCGTGGGTGGCCACGCCCGCAGCGTGTTCCTCGGCTCGGCCCGTGCCTACCTGCCCGGCTTCACGCTCGAAGCCGATCCGTTCCAGCACCCGCTGGTCCTGGCCCGCGCCCTCGCGCTGCCCGGTGAGCGTCGCCGCCTCGTGCAGCGTCTCGCCGAAGTGTCGGTGCAGCGTCCGTTCTCCGATCCGGTCGTCGCCGACACCCTGCGCGACCTGCGCAGTGCGGCCTACAGCAAGCGGCCCGATGCCACGGAAGCCCTCGCGGCGGCCGAGTCGGGCGTCGAGATGGACAAGACGCAGCTCATCGCGATCGTGCGCCAGCTCGAAGAAGCGGTCCGTGCGGCCGAAGGTGAGCTGGCCCGCACCCGCGAGCGCCTGAACGAATCGCGGCAGTCGCTCGAGGCTGAGCGCTCCTCCGCCCGTTCACTGCGCACCACCCTGGCCGCCCTCAAGGAACGCCAGCCGATCTCCAAGCCGGCCAGCGACGCACCGCAGTCCGTGCTGGAAGCGGTCGAGCGGGCGCAGGCGCTGTACTCCGACGCGCTGCGCATCCTGCCGTCGGCGTTCACGTCCTCGCGTGACTCCGAGTTCCCCGATCCCGATACGGCCTGGTCGTATCTCAAGGCACTCGGCGAAGTGGGCCGTCGTCGTCAGGACCGCGCCCTCAGCCGTCCGCTGGGTGAGGTCTTCGCCGATCTGGGTGTCGACTACTCCCCGGGTCCGAGCGATCCGGCGCGCAAGACGCCGTACATCTTCCGCGACAGCGATCGCGAAGTCGAATGTGCGGACCAGCTGCGCAAGGGCAGCAACCCGGTGACGTGCCTGCGCATCTACTTTGCGTCCACCGAAGACGGCGGTTTTGTCATCGGACACGTCGGCCGTCAGATCGACGTGATCGCCCGCGCGGCGGCCAGCGAAGACTGATTGGTACAGTACAAACGAAAGCGGGGCGACGGGCACTTGGCTCGTCGCCCCGCTTTCTTTTTGTCACCGCCACATCCGGGCGATCAGGGAGCGGTCTCGTGGAACTGCACGTTCGTCTCGTGCTGCAACGCGCGACGCAGTGCCCACTGATCCTGGAACAACACGACGATATTGCCCTTGTGGTCGTACACCTTCATGCGACCGAGGCCAGTCGCCACACGCTCGACGTCGGCCGGTTTGCCGGTGAGCCACCGCGGCCAGCGATAGGTCATCTTCTCGAATTTGCACGGCGCCGAGTATTCGTACTCGAGCCGGAATGCCATCACGTCGAACTGCAGCTGACCGACTGCTCCTACGATGGGCTGCGCACCCGCACTGGTTTCGGCAAAGAACACCTGAGCGGCGCCTTCTTCGGTGAGCTGACGCAGGCCGATGTCGAACTGCTTGCGCTTCATCGGGTCGGCCGGCATGGCCCGCGCAAAGTGCTCCGGTGCAAACCGGGGAATGCCCTGGAATTCCATCTTGCCGTCACCGCCCAGCGTGTCACCGATGCGGAGATTGCCGCGATCCATCACGCCGATCACGTCACCGGGCCATGCTTCCTCGATGGCCACGCGATCGCGGGCCATGAATTGCTGCGGCGCCGCCAATCGCATCGGCTTGCCGGTACGCTGGTGCACGACCTGCATGCCGGCTTCGAAGTGACCCGAGACAATGCGCAGAAACGCCACACGATCGCGATGCTTGGGATCCATGTTCGCCTGAATCTTGAACACAAAGCCTGTAAAGTCACGCCGCCCCGGTGCAACCGGACCGGCGCTCGACTCACGCGGTCCCGGGGGAGGTGCCAGCTCGAGGAATTCGCGCAGGAACGGCTCGATACCGAAGTTCGTCAGCGCCGAGCCAAAGAAGACCGGCGTGAGCGATCCGTCGATGACTCGCTCGTGCTCGTAGGTGTGCCCTGCCGCGTCGAGCAGTTCGATGTCGGTCATCAGGCGATCGAAGGCCGACTCACCCATCGCCTCGATGAGTTGCGGGTCGTCGATGCTGACGATGGTGTCATCGGCTCGCGTCGCGCCGCGGTCGCCGCTGCGTTCGAAGAGGTGCACTTCGCGCTTGAGGCGATCGTACACACCCACGAAGACGTCATTCTCGAACACGGGCCAGGTGGCCGCAAAGCAGTCGATGCCAAGGTCTGCCTCGACATCCTGAATCAGCTTGAGCGGATCTTCGCCATGCCGGTCACACTTGTTGACCAGCGTGAAGATGGGCGTGCGCCGCATCTTGCACACATCGAACAGCTGCCGCGTGCGCTCTTCCACGCCGCGGCGATTGTCGAGCAGCATGATGGCGCTGTCGGCGGCGACCAGCGTGCGGTAAGTGTCTTCGGAGAAGTCTTCGTGACCGGGCGTGTCGAGCAGGTTGAGCTGGTAGCCCAGAAACTCGAACTGCAGCACCGAGCTGGTGACCGAGATGCCGCGCTCCTGCTCGAGCTTCATCCAGTCGGACGTAGCGTGCCGGGTGGCACGCCGAGCCTTCACCGAGCCGGCCAGGTGGATGGCACCGCCGTACAGCAGCAGCTTTTCGGTGAGTGTGGTCTTGCCGGCGTCAGGGTGCGAAATGATCGCAAACGTGCGACGGCGGGCGATCTCCCGCTCGAGGCGGGAATCGTCCACTGGACCACCGGCGGTTTCCGCAGGAAGCTCCGGCGGCAGCTCGGGGGAAAGTTCAGGCGTGACAGCATCGGTCATAGCCTTGAAAGATAGCGGCTTCCTGAGGCGATTTGGGGGGCGGGCTGCTGTCCCCCGAAGGATCAGTCGGCCAGCTCGTCCAGCGTCCGCGGGAAGTCGCCCTTGAGCAGCCGGGACAGGGCGCGGTCGGCGAGCACCCGCCCGCCGGTCTGGCAGCGCGCGCAGTAGTTGGTCTCGTTGTCTGCGTAGCGAATGCGTTGCACGGGAGCGCCGCACACAGGACACGGTTTCCCGTAGCGGCCATGCACGGCCATGGCGTCATGGAAGGCCGTCACGGTCTCCGGGAAGGCCTCACCTGCCTCGACCCGCAAACGATCGGTCCAGCTGGCGAGTGTGGCCTGCATGGCGCCGTGCAGGCGGGCGATCTGGTCGTCGGTCAGCTTGCTGGTGAGCACCATTGGCGAGAGCTGCGCGGCATGCAGCATCTCGTCGGAATAGGCATTGCCGATGCCACTCATGAGCCGCGGATCGGTGAGTGACCGCTTGATCGTGTGGTTCTCGGACCGAAGCATGTTTCCGAATTCGGCCACACTGCAGGTCATCGGCTCGAGACCGCCGCGATCGAAGCGTTGAAGTGCCTCGTGCCCCTGCACCGCATGCAACGAGGCCCGGCGCTTGGTGCCAGCCTCGGTGAGATACAGGGTGCCATGTGGGAACGTGAGGCTGGCGAGTGCCAACTTGCCGGCAATGCGCTTACCTGGTGCGCGCCAACGCAGGCGGCCGGCAATCATGAGATGCAGGACGAGAAAGTGCTCGGACTCGAAGACGAGTACGATACGCTTGCCAAGCCGGTGCACGCCCACGATGGGCCGTCCGGTGAATGCGGACAGCGGCGGCTCCACCGATCGCAGCACAAACGGATTGTGCACCACCACCGCTTCCGGCGTGTGATTCACCACCGTGGCCGTCAGACGCTCCACATAGACGGTGATATCCGGCAACTCGGGCATCACCAATCCTGCGAGGAAGACAAGGAAGAGGCCAGAGCGGCCTTCTCGGTTCAGATATCTGCGGTCAGATATCGGAGGTCAGATGTCAGAGGTCCGATATCTGACGGAGATAGATGAATGAGAGACCAGACCGTCCTAGATGTCAGAAGCCTGAGCACTGGCGCCGGCCGCGGTTCGTGCGCGACACGGGCACAGATGCCAGACGCCAGACGCCAGACGACAGAACCCCCGGCATCGCGACCTGCGACACCGGGGGCTCCCGATTCATCACAACGGGGCATCGACGCACACGACAGCCCGCCCCGTGCACTCAGACCTCTCACCATCTACGAAGGTCTGATCTCCCACCATCTATAATCCGTCGGATCTCTGTACTCCGACATCTCCCTAACTGACATCTGGACCCGGCTCTCGAGAGTGCCGTCCCTGTCCCGTTATTCCACCGTGACACTCTTCGCCAGGTTGCGCGGCTGGTCCACATTGCAGCCTCGCTTCACCGCGATGTAGTACGCCAGCAGTTGTAGCGGCACCGATGCCAGGATCGGCGTGAGCAGATCGATCGTCTCGGGCACGCGGAACTCATAGTCCAGCTTGCCCACCAACGAGGGCTCGTCGCGGGTGGTGATGGCGATGATCTTGCCCTTGCGTGCCTTCACCTCCTGAATGTTCGACGTGATCTTGTCGAACACCGAGTCGTGCGGCGCGATGCACACCACCGGCATCATTTCGTCGATGAGCGCGATGGGGCCGTGCTTCATCTCGGCGGCCGGATAGCCTTCCGCGTGGATGTACGAAATTTCCTTGAGCTTGAGCGCGCCTTCGAGCGCGGCCGGGAAGTTGTAGCCGCGGCCCAGGTACAGGAAGTTCGACGCGCGCTTGAACTCCTCGGCGACTTCTTCGATCTCGCCGGCACGATCAAGGATGCTCTGGATCTGCTCGGGCAGCTTGGCCAGCGCCTGCGCGACTTCACGGCCGCGCTGCACACTCATGTCGCGCAGGCGCGCCAGCTTGAGCGTGAACAGCGCGAGTGCGACTACCTGGCTGGTGAACGCCTTCGTGGACGCCACACCGATTTCCGGACCGGCGTGCAGATAGATGCCACCGTCGTCCTCGCGCGCGATCGTCGAGCCGACCACGTTGACCAGGCCCAGCGTACGCGCGCCACGGCGCTTGGCTTCGCGCATGGCGGCCAGCGTGTCCGCCGTCTCGCCGGACTGCGAAATCACGATGCACAGCGTGCGCGGCGTGACGATCGGGTTCCGGTAGCGGAACTCCGAGGCGTATTCGACTTCCACCGGGATCCGGCACAGCTCTTCGATCATCATCTCGCCAATGAGCGCTGAGTGCCAACTGGTACCGCAGGCCGTGATGATGATGTTGTCGACCGCGAGCAGGTCTTCCTTGGGGATGTTCAGGCCACCGAGCTTGGAGAAGCCTTCCTCGAGGATGAGACGCCCACGCATGGTGTTTTCCACCGTCGTCGGCTGCTCGAAGATTTCCTTCAGCATGAAGTGCGGATAGCCGCCGCGCTCGATCTGCGCGAGATCCCACTCGATGCGCGTGACCGGCTTTTCCTGCAGCGTGGAGTCGAGGTCGACCACCTTGTAGCCGTCGCGCGTGAGCACGGCGATGTCGCCATCGTCCAGGTACACCACGTGACGGGTGTGCGACAGAATCGCCGACGCGTCGGATGCGATGTAGTACTCGCCCTCGCCGATGCCGAGCAGGAGCGGGCTACCCTTGCGGGCGGCCACGATCTTCTCTTTCTCGTCGCTGGAGATCACGGCGATGCCGTAGGTACCGTCCACCTGACTGAGCGCCTCGATCACCGCAGCCTCGAGGTTGCCGGCATACGCGGCCTCGATCAGGTGCGCGAGCACTTCGGTGTCCGTGTCCGACTTGAACACGTAACCGCGCGATTCCAGGCCCGCCTTGAGCACCGTGGCGTTCTCGATGATGCCGTTGTGCACCACGGCGATCTTGCCGTTCTGGCTCACGTGCGGGTGTGCATTCGTCTCATTTGGCGGACCATGCGTGGCCCAGCGCGTATGCGCGATGCCCATGGTGCCCACCGGTGGATCCGCTGCGATGACGGACTCGAGGCGCGAAATCTTGCCGGCTGCACGCCGCGTCTCGACCCCCTTGCCGTTCATGATCGCGACACCGGCCGAGTCATAGCCGCGATACTCGAGGCGCTTGAGCCCCTCGATCAGCATCGGTGTGGCGATCCGGTCACCTACGTAGCCAACAATTCCGCACATGGTCGGTCAGGTCAGAGGGAGACGAGCGCGTCGAGCGGCTCGCGGGCCTGCGAAATCAGATGACGCGCCGCCACGTCGGTTGGTGCTTCGGCAATCACGCGTACGATCGGCTCGGTGCCCGACGGGCGCAGGTGCACCCAACGGTCAGGCCAGTCGAGACGCAGACCGTCCTGCGTATCAGCAGCGGCATCGGGGAAGGCCGCGCGCAGTGCGGCATACACCGTATCGAGTGGTGCGTCGGGGCGATCGAGCTTGTCCTTCACGATCACATAGCGAGGACGATCCGCCACGAGTGCCGACAACGGCCGGCCCTCTTCGAGCATCACCTGCAGCATGAGCGCGGCACCCACCGGGGCGTCCCGTCCGAGATGCAACTCTGGCAGAATCACGCCGCCATTGCCTTCGCCACCGATGGTCGCACCAGCATCACGCATGGCCAGCGCCACGTTCACTTCACCCACACTGGCGAAGTGAAACGGCACGCCGAGTTCATGCGCCACATCCGACACCACCTTGCTGGTGGACAGGTTGGTCACCACGGGGCCGGGACGATGGCGCAGCACCGTACGCGCGGCAAACGCCAGCGTGTAGTCCTCACCCGGTGCCTTGCCGTCATCGAGCACCAACGCCAGGCGATCGACATCAGGGTCCGTCGCAAAACCGATATCGGCATTCGAACCACGCACCAACGCCTCGAGTTCGCCGAGATTCTCGGCGACCGGCTCGGGCGGGCGATGGAAGCGGCCGTCGGCTTCCATGTTGATCGCGTACACTTCGCAGCCCAGCTCTGTCAGCAGGGCCGGCATGATCACGCTGCCGGCGCCGTGGCAGCAGTCGAGCGCCACGCGGAATCCGCGCGCACGAATGCCCTCGACGTCGAGCCATGGCAACGCCAACACCTGGGCGATGTGGCGATCGATCGCCTCGTCATCACGCTCGATGCGACCGAGTTGATCCCACGTTGCACGCGGAATGCCGCTGTCGAGCAGCGAACGCATCTCTGCGCCTTCAGCAGCGGAGAGAAAGAGCCCCGTGGGTCCGATGAACTTGAGCGCGTTCCACTCGATCGGGTTGTGGCTCGCCGTGATGCCAAGCCCGCCGGCAGCGTGGTGATGTTCGACGGCGAGCTGAATGGTCGGCGTCGGGACCATACCGATGTCGATGACCGTGCAACCAACCGACTCGAGCGCACCATGCACGATGCGCGTGAACATCGGTCCTGAAACACGGCTGTCACGGCCCACCACGACCCGACGGTTGCCCGTGCGCGACGCCCACGCCCCAAAAGCTGCCGCGAAGGTCGCGACCACTTCCGGCGTCAGCGCGTCACCCACCCGGCCCCGCACTCCCGACACACTCACCATCAACCCATCAAACGCCATGAGGCTCCTCGGCTCTGAATTCCACCCACCACCCGGCAATCGTTCAAGCTAGGTGTGTCACACGACGGGAACCACGGGGTTCCCCGCGTGACACGGCTGACTCCGCCATGATCGTGTCAGGGAGCCGGAAGTGGCCTCATGCAGCGAACCGGGAAACAGCGCGTCTGGAATAGGACGCGCAGAGGTGATACGCGTTACAGTGACGGAACCACCTCCCACTTTGGCCGCTCGCCCGGATATCGTGGATCATGTCCGATCCGCTTGCCCTCTTCTCCCTCGCCCTTGCTGCCGGCGGGGGTCGTCTCGACGGTGTCGAGGTGGCCCGTTCCGTGGCCGCAGGGATCACACTGCTGCAGCGCAGCGCCCCGCTCGTGCGCGCGTTGTCCGGCAAACGAGCGGCGGCGGTCCTGCCTGGCGGAAGTCTCCTGCTCACCGCCCTTGCTGCCTCCGACGGCCGGGGGTTGGTGTGGGTCGACCCAGCCACCGCATCTGATGCCATGGTGACTGAGATGAACCGGCACGATGCAGGCGCCGTGTTCACCACATTCGAGATCGCCGAGCGACTCATGCCCCTCGTGTCGTCGGCAAGGCCCTTGGTGCTGCTCGACCAGGCACCCGCGCACGCGACGGTGCACCTGCCAGACCGCGCCATTGCGGTGGATCTGGGCTCACACTTCGGACTGTCGCTCGAAGGCGACCGCGAAGCTGAGGGACGGGATGAAGAGTGCCTGCTGCACGATGGGCAGGTGCACACCCACCGGAGCCTGCTGCACGAAGCGCGTGCGTTCGGGCGTAGTGCGGCACTGACCCCGGTTGATCGCACCTGCACCATCATGCCACACGCGAACGTCGATCTGCTGGTCGCGGGCGTGGCCGCGCCCCTGCTCTTCGGTGGCGAGGTGTTCGTCACCCCGCAGGAGGACGTCGCGCACATCCGCGAGATCGCAGCGACGCGCCTGGTTGGCTCAGGCCACGATCTGCAGGTGCGTCTGACGCCGCACTGACCAATCGGGCAGTGGGAAGTTCTGCCGTTCCATGGCGCGTTCGAAGGCGGCCACACACTGCGGATCGAACTGGGTACCCGAACAGCGGCGCAACTCCTCGATGGCGTCGGCCACCGGCATACCGTCACGATACGGCCGGCCGCTGGTCATCGCATCGAACGAGTCCGCGACCGCGGTGATACGCGCTTCGAGTGGAATTTCGCCGCCACGCAGTGCGTCCGGTGTGCCACGCCCGTCGAACCGCTCATGGTGGGACCGCACCACCGCCAGCGCATGCGGCATCTCGTGCAGCAGTGGCGACAGCAACCGCCAGCCGATCACGGGATGCTCCATGACATGCTGATACTCATCGTCCGTGAGTGCGCCGTCCTTGTTCAGGATGTCCTCGCGCACACCGATCTTGCCGATGTCGTGCAACCGACTGCCCAACTCCAACTGCTCGAGACGGGGCGACGTGACACCCAACTCACGCGCGATGGCCACGGCATAGCGTGACACACGCGTGGAATGCCCCCACGTGTACGCGTCCTTCACTTCGAGCGCATCCGCCAGCGACTGCAGCGATGCGACGAAGAGTTCCTCGTAGCGGCGTGCCTGCAGCGATACCCGCTCTTCCAGATGATCGCGGTAGGCCTGATTCTCCAGCAGCAGGCGGCGCTTCTCCAGCGCCTGCGCCACACGCGCGCTCACTTCCTCGATCGTGAACGGCTTGGTGAGGTAGTCCAGCGCGCCGGCATCGAGGCAGCGCACAGCCAGGTTCACGTCCGACATCGCGGTGATCATGA
The DNA here is from genome assembly GCF_036405635.1 of Gemmatimonas sp. Lineage (GTDB taxonomy): Bacteria > Gemmatimonadota > Gemmatimonadetes > Gemmatimonadales > Gemmatimonadaceae > Gemmatimonas. The sequence goes on from NZ_DASWXE010000076.1 coordinate 29,198, forward strand.
CCACCGCCGTATTCGACCAACGCTCGCGGATCTGCCGCAGCAGTTCGGCGCCGTCCATCCCCGGCATGTGAAAGTCCGAGAGCACCAACGGCACCGACTCGGTGGCGAGGAGTTCCAGCGCTTCACTGCCCGACGCCGCTTCGAGGCACTCGAAACCCTCGGCCGTCATCAGACGGCGCAGGATGCCGCGCATCGCGCGCTCATCGTCCACGATGAGACAACGGCGCAGCTCACCCGTGAGGGCGTATTGCATCCGCATCAGGCCGCCGGCTTGGGATCGCGCGGCCACTCGGGCCAGGTCACGACGGGCGGTTCGGCCGCACTCACCAGACGCATGCCACCCTTGGTGGCGTGCGCGTGCGTCACCTGCACTGCTCGCCCCGGGGCGGCCGAGCGGCTAGCTTCCCGCGGCAACTCTCCCCGAACGACACGAAGCCCATGACGCGCATTTACGACGAAGATCTTGCGGGTGGCCTCGCCACGCGCGCCATCCACGCTGGCCAGCGCCCCGACGAAGTCTCTGGTGCCATCATGACGCCGCTCTACCTCACGTCCACCTACGTGCAGGAGAGTATCGGCGTCAACAAGGGGTACGAGTACGCTCGCGGAAAGAACCCCACGCGCCAGGCGCTTGAGCGCAACGTGGCGACGCTGGAAGGGGGCCGGCACGGCTTCGCCTTCAGCAGCGGTATGGGATGCCTCGATTCGATCATGAAGCTGTTCCGCGCCGGGGACCACATTGTGTGCGCCGAAAATGTCTACGGCGGCACCTTCCGGCTGTTCGATCGAATCCTGCGCCATCTGGGGTTGTCCTTCTCATACGTGGACACCAGTGACCCACAGCTGGTGGCCGAGGCCATGACACCGGCCACGCGGGCGCTCCTCGTGGAGACGCCGACCAATCCACTGATGCGGCTCACTGATCTTCGTGCCATGAGCGACATCGCCAAGCGGCACCAGGCCCTGCTCATCGTGGACAACACCTTCGCGACGCCGGTTTTCCAGCGCCCGTTGGAGCTCGGTGCCGATATCGTCTGGCACTCGACCACGAAGTACATCAACGGTCACTCTGATATGATCGGCGGCCTCGCGGTGGTTCTTGAGGACGACCTCGCGGATCGGCTGCAGTTCATTCTGAACGCCGCGGGCGCCGTGCCGGGTCCGTTCGATGCCTGGCTGGCCCTGCGCGGCACCAAGACGCTGCCGCTGCGCATGAAGCAGCACGACATCAATGGTCGGGCCGTGGCCAACTTCCTCCTCGGTCGCTTGGGTGAGGAGCGGGTGATTTACCCTGGCCTCGAACACCACCCGCACCATGAGCTCGCCAAGCAGCAGATGTCGGCGTTCGGCGGCATGATGACACTCGAGCTCGGCTCGATCGACAACGCGCGCAAGTTCCTCGAACGGGTCCGCGTTTTCTCACTCGCGGAATCCCTGGGCGGCGTGGAAAGCCTGACCAACCACCCGTTCTCGATGACCCACGGTTCGGTGCCGGCTGAGGTGAAGCAGGCCATGGGCCTCACGGATGGCATGGTGCGGCTGTCGTGCGGCATCGAGGACGCTGAAGATCTGATCGCGGACCTCGAGTACGCGCTGGAAGGGTTGTGCGTCGCGGGGGGCGGGTTTGGGGGTGAACGGCCGGGCCTCGAGTCGCGAGACCCGGGTCCCGGGGCCCGCAACCCCGCCGTTCCCCCCCAAACCCGCCCACCCGCAACCCGCCACCGCCGTCTGGAACCTCCAGACGGCGGCGCCGTAGTGTCTCCCATGCCTACCCCGCTTACCCAGATCTCGTCGGTCACCTGGGAGCACCCAGCCGACCGCGCGGCGCTGCAGACCCTGCGCGCCCTTCCCGGTTTCGATGAAGTCGTCCGCAAGATCGCCAGCGTCTTCGGCGAGCGCGGTGTCCGAAACCTCTTCCTCGGCGATGCCGTCCTCGTCGGCCCGTCGCAGCGCCCCCGCCTGCACGCCCTGTATCAGGAAGTGCTGGCGACGATGGACTGGCCCAATGCCGGCCTGCCCGCGCCGCAGCTCTACGTAGCGCAGACGCCCATCGCGAACGCCGGTGCGGTTGGCTTCGACCAGCCGTTCATCGTGATCAGCTCCGGCACGCTCGAACTGCTGGAGCCCGAAGAGCAGCGCTTTGTGCTGGCGCAGCAGCTCGGCCACATCATGACCGGGCGCACGACCTATCGCACCATCGCGCTCATCGTGCTGTTCTTCGGCATGAGTGCCCTGCCGCTGCTGGCGTCGATCGCGTTGCTGCCCTTTCAGCTCGCCCTGCTCGAGTGGTACCGCAAGTCGGAGCTCTCGGCTGACCGGGCCGGCATGCTCGGCACACAGGATCCGCGCGCCAGTCTCATGACGTTCCTCAAGCTGGCCGGTGGACGGGCTGACGGGGACAGCATCGATCTTGATGCGTACCTCGCGCAGGCGGCCGACTACGAGCTTGGCGGCACCGCGTGGGACAGCGTCCTCAAGGCCCTCAACACCGCCCTGCGTGAGCATCCGTTCCACACGGTGCGGGCGGGCGAGCTGCGGCGCTGGGAGCAGACCGGTGCCTATACCACCATCGTGGGCGGCGACTACATCCGCCGTGGCTCTGAAGCCGAGCGACCGCTGCGGGAGGACATCAAGGACGCGCGCGACTACTACGCCGACAAGGCCAAGGCCGCCGCGGAGACGGTGGGTGACGTGATCAATCGCGCCGCCGACGCCTTCCGCGATGCCTTCCGCGCCGCGGCGACCGCCACCTCGGCGGCGGCCGGGGATTCGGGGCCGGGTGATGCGCCGCCGCCGCCGGCACCTCCGCCACCGCCAGCTCCGCCGACGAACTAGGACGGGTCCGGGTCGCGGGTTTAGTGTTCCGGGGTGAACTGCCGGGTTGCGGGTCTTGGGTTTCGCGTTTCGCGGAGCCGTCGGCCCAACACCGGCGGTTCACCCCGTACTCGTTCCCCCGAACCCGACGATCGCAGTGAAAATCCTCCTCCTCGGCTCTGGCGGCCGTGAGCACGCGCTGGCCGATACGCTGCTGCGCGAAAACACGTCCGTTGAACTGATCACGGCACCGGGCAATCCCGGGATCGCGGATCTCGGTCGACTGGTGTCGATCGATGTGAGTGATCCTCGCGCGGTCGCGGCCCTGGCGGAACAGGAGCAGGTGGATCTGGTGGTAGTCGGTCCCGAGGCGCCGCTGGCCGCGGGCGTCGTGGACTACCTCCAGGAGCGCCGTATTCCGGCATTCGGTCCAACGGCCGGCGCGGCAACGGTGGAAACATCAAAGGCCGACACCAAGGCGCTGATGATGGCCGCCGACATCCCCACCGCGCACGCCGAGACGCATCGTGATGCTGCCTCCGCGAAGCAGGCGGTGCGTGCACGCTTTGGCGCACCGGTGGTCATCAAGGCCAGCGGCCTGGCGGCCGGCAAGGGCGTGATCGTGTGCCAGACGGAGAAGGAAGCGTTCGATGCCATCGATCGTATTCTCGATGATCGCGCATTTGGTGATGCGGGCAGCGAGTGCCTGGTGGAATCGTTCATGACGGGCGAGGAGCTGTCGCTGTTCGCGGTCACCGACGGATACGACGTGTTACCGATGATCGGCGCCCAGGACCACAAGCGTCTGCTCGATGGTGACGAGGGCCCGAACACCGGCGGCATGGGTGCGTACACCCCGGTGTCATTCTCCACGTCGTCATTGGTGGACAGTGTCACCGAGAGCGTGCTGCTACCGACGCTGCATGCGCTGCGCAAGCGCGGCACGCCGTTCACGGGTCTGTTGTACGCGGGGCTCATGCTCACGCCTGAAGGCCCCAAAGTGGTGGAGTTCAACTGCCGTTTTGGTGACCCCGAAACGCAGGCCATCCTGCCCATGCTCACCAGCAGCCTGCTCGACCCGATGCTGGCGGTCGCGCGTGGGTCGCGCATCGGCAACATGTCACCGTTCGCGTGGCGTTCTGGTGCCAGCGTGACCACCGTGGTGGCATCGAGCGGCTATCCCGATGCACCACGCAAGGGCGCCGAGATTTTCCTGCCCAGCTTCGGCGATGACGTGCGTGTCTTTCATGCTGGCACCACGCGAGATGCATCGGGTGTGCTGCGCGCGAATGGCGGCCGCGTGTTTGCGGTGACGGCATTGGCCGATACGTTTGCCGCGGCGCAGCGGGCCAGTCGCGACGCTGCCGCGCGCATCGAGTTCGACGGCGCAATCTTCCGTTCCGACATCGGCTGGCGGGAAGCCGCGCGGATTGCCTGAACTGCCGGAAACGGAGACCATCGCGCGCGACCTGCACGCGATGGTGGTGGGGCGTGTGATCAAGCGCGTCGTCGTATCGCGCCCCGATGTGCTGCGTGAGATATTGCCGGAGGAGTTGCCATCGTCGCTGGAAGGCACGTCCATCACGCGGGTGTGGCGTCGCGCAAAGCTGATTGTGCTGGATCTCGTCGTGGGCGACACGCAGCGGCATCTGGTGGTGCAGCCCCGCTTCACCGGCGGTCTGCTGGTGGACGACGGCTCCATGCCGGAGAACGAACTCACCTACAGCTGTGTGGCCTTTGTCCTGGACGACGGCCGCACGCTGCACTACCGCGATGTGCGACGGCTGGGAACAGTCGCCCTCATGGAGACCGGACGATTTTCGGCTTATTCGGGCGCACTTGGCCCCGAGCCTCTTGACCAAACGTTCGACGCGACTGCATTTTCGGGTTGTGTTCGGTCATCGCATCAGCCCATCAAAGTAGTTTTGATGGATCAGCGGCGATTGGCTGGCGTTGGCAACATCTACGCGAACGAGGCTCTGTGGCGCGCCGGCATCGATCCTTCCCGAGAAGCGGCGTCCCTGACGCCCCCCGAAACCCAGCGACTGCACGCCGAGCTGCGCGACGTGCTGACGGCGAGTATCGCCGCGCGTGGCACGAGTTTTCGCGACTACCGGGATGCGCGCGGTGAGCGTGGCACCTTTGTTGAGCAACTGGCCGCCTACGGACGCGGCGGGGAACCCTGCACTCGCTGTGGCAGACGGCTCGTGGTCACCCACGCCGTGGACGGCCGCAGCACGGTCTTCTGCCCGGGCTGCCAGCGCTAGTCCGTTCGACCGCGCCAGACAGGTCGGCGGTGAGCAGCTCGATCTCGCGGTAGACACACCAGACGTCGACGTGGAACGACTGCGCGACCAGGTGCGCAGCTCCGCCCGCAACGAGCCGGGCGTGTACCTCATGCGCGGCGCCCGCGGCGATGTGCTGTACGTGGGCAAGAGCACGCAGGTGCGCACGCGGCTGCTTTCGTACTTCCGCCTGCCCTGGCCCGAGCACCGGCACGCGCGGCTGCTGCGTGAGACGGTGCGTATCGAGTGGGAGCCACATCCCAGTGAGTTTGCGGCGCTGCTGCGCGAAGTGCGGCTCATTCGCGCGCACCTGCCACGCTACAACGTGCGTTCGGCACGTCCGCTCGACAAATGGTGGGTGATCACCATCGCCAAAGGCATCACCCCGCGCCTGCGCGTGCAGCGCGCGAGTGCGGCGGCACGCTCGCGCGATGTAGCGCAAATCATCGGCCCGTTTGCTTCGCGGCGGCCGCTGGTGGACGCGCTGCGTGTGCTCAACGACGCGCTCGGCCTGCGCGACTGCTCCGATCGCATTCGCATGCATGTGCGCGATGTGGCCGAGTTGTTCGATGAACACCATCCGGCCATGCAGCGGACCCCCGCGTGTCATCGCTACGAGACGCGTCGTTGCCTGGGGCCGTGCATTGGTGCCACGAGCGAGTACGAGTATCGCGCGCAGCTCACCCGCGCCAAGGCCGTGCTCGAGGGGCGCGATGATTCACCGCAGCAGCATCTCGTGCGCGAAATGGCGGCGGCCAGCGCCGCACTTTCGTACGAACGTGCCGGTTGGCTGCGTGATCGACTCACCGCGTTGCAGGACCTCGAATCGCAACTGGGCCGCGTACGCGAAGCACTCTCACGCCCGAGTTGTGTGTACGCGGTGCCGGGTCGCCTGGGTGACGATCGTCTCTATCTCATCCGGCACGGCCGCGTGGTAGCCGAAGCACGCTGCGCCGATCCGGATTCGGTGAACGACCTGCAGGCGATGGAATCGCGCGCCACACAGGCGCCGTCCGGCGCGATGGTCAACCAGCTCGACGAACTGCTGCTCGTGGAGTCCTGGTTGCGTGGACGACAGGGAGAGCGGGCGCTTGTGGCGGATTCGGTGGTTGGTGCGCTGCAGGAACTGGCCCGCTCCTACTCCTCCGCCGGATCCTCGACCATCAACGGGATGAGCTCGACGTCGGCCTGACCCTTGTGGATGTACAGCTTGGCCACACAGGGCTGCAGCTTGAATCGACGCGGTCCCGCCGCGCCGGGATTCACGACGATGCGCCGCGCCGCCTTGGTTACCAACTGCTGATGCGTGTGCCCGTACACGATGACATCCGCCTTCGGGTAGGCACTCACAAGCCGCGGTGGCGTGGTCTGCCCCACCTCATGACCATGCGTTACGACGATGCGCACACCGTCGATGACCTCCTCGATACGCTCGACGAGATCGGGACGGCCTGGGGCATCCGTGTTGCCCCAGACGGCCCGCACGGGCGCAATCGTGGCCAGCTCGGCGAGTACGTCGGCGGGGCCGACATCACCCGCATGCAGAATCTGCGACACACCCTTGAGCGCCTCAAACACCTCCGGGCGCACCAGGCCATGTGTATCCGAAATCAGTCCGATGATCGTGGCGCTCTGCGTCATTCCATGTCCGAGGTCGCAGTGCGCAGGGCACGACGTCGCTGCAATTCAGCGAGCGCACCCTCCGCATCCGGCGTCCCCGGAAATCTGTCGGCCAAACGCCGAAGTTCCACCACCGCGCGCCCGGAATCTTCGAGCGGACCCAGGTAGAGATCGATCAGGCGATGGGTGGCGTAGAGCTCGTCGGCGGGAGAGACCTCACCCATGAGGCGAATTCGGTGGAGGGCATGACGGGCCCGCTCATGCTCGCCTTCCGCGGCCATCAGCTCGGCTTCGGCCCGTAGCGTACCCACCGAATCCCCGTGTTCGAGCCGGATAGACTCGAAGATATCGATTGCCTCATCCAGGCGGCCTTCAGCGGCCATCGCCTCAGCCTGGGACACAGCAGGCGCCAATGCCCGTTCCATAGTCGCGTCTCGCCCGCCGCCCGATGGATGCAGGAACTGATGCAATACCGCGCCTCCCAGGCGGGTGACCGATGACAGTACGGCGAAGAGCGCGCCTGCCGCGAACGGGGCGAGGACCAGGCCGAACATCAGGCGCGAGCGTCCCTGAACCCCGTACAGCATCACCACCACAATCGACGGCGCCACCAGGGCGCCGGACACCAATGCTCCAAGCCAGGCGGCGCTCCAGAAGCGACGCCGACGTTCTCGCTGGATGGACTTCTCGAACAGGTCGAGATCGAGCATTGGGGGTGACCTCCGGAGGATGCGACATCGCATCACGTTGGAGGCAAGACGCTTCACGCCCGCGGACGGTCACGTCCCGTGCAGGTCATTCGCCCTTGATCGCGCCCCAGCGATGCCCGATGTCGTGCTCGATATCCAGATGGTCCAGGATGCGGGCGACCAGGAAATCGACCAGATCCTCGATGCGCGCCGGCTTGTGATAGAAACCAGGCGCCGCGGGGATCACCGTCGCGCCGGCCCGCGTGACCGCCGTGAGATTCTCCAGATGAATCAGCGACAGTGGGGTCTCACGCGGTACGAGAATGAGCTTGCGCCGCTCCTTGAGGGCCACGTCTGCCGCGCGTTCCACCAATGACCGCGATGTGCCATGGGCGATCGCGCTCACCGTGCCCATGGAGCACGGACATACCACCATCCCGCTCGTGCGCGCCGATCCGCTGGCTGGCGCCGCCCCACGATCGGCATCGTCGAACACGGTTACCACACTCGCAAAACTGCCGGCCGTGCTGCCCGCCTCCACCCGCGTCTTGAGCGCTTCGAGGTCGCCGATATCGCTCTCCGTGGCCAGCAGCCGCCAGCCGTGCCCGGACACGATCAGCCAGGTCGGCACCCGTTGCGCGACCAGCGCCTGCAACAAACGTACGGCATACGGCGCACCCGACGCCCCCGTAATGGCGAGCACCACCGGGTGCCGCGGCATCCACCGATCAAGATCGCCACTCATCGCCGCACTCCCACCAGCACACGCGCCGCGAAGATGACCGTGAGGAAGCCCAGCGAGATGATGCCATTCATGGTGAAGAAGGCGGCATCGACGCGGCTGAGATCATTCGCCTTCACCAAGCGATGTTCCCAGATCAGCATCAGCGCGATCCCCGCCACGGCGATCCACAGCACCGCCGTCACGAACCCCGGCGTGATACCCAGCGGATGCGCGGCCATCACGCCGGCAAAACAGGCGACCGCCAGCACATGCAGTGTGCGCGCGATGCGAATGGCCTTCACCACACCCAAAGTGCTCGGCACGCTGTGCAGCCCATGTCGCGAATCGAACTCGGCGTCCTGCAGTGCATAGATCATGTCGAAGCCGCCGCTCCAGCACACCACCGCCAGCGCAAGCACGCACAACAGCCACCACGGATCACTCCACTGCCCCGTCACTGCGAGATAGCCGCCGACCGGCGCAATCGAGAGGCCCAATCCAAGCCACAGGTGTGACCACCGCGTAAACCGCTTGGTGTAGCTGTATCCCAGCACCCACAGGAGTGCGACCGGCGACAGCGCGAAGCACAGCGGATTGAGCCGCCACGCCGCATACACGAACAGCGCACTCGCCACCACGATGCTCACGCGCGCCTGCGTCAGCGTCAGCGTGCCCGCTGGCAGCTCGCGCATGGCGGTGCGCGGGTTCAACGCGTCGACGTCACGATCCACCAGACGATTGAACGCCATGGCGGCGAAGCGCGCGCTCGTGAAGGCCACAATCACCCACCACACCATGGCCGCCGTCACGGGTGCCACGGCGCTCGCGAACAGCACGCCCACCAGCGAGAACGGCATCGCGAACACCGTATGCGGCAGCTTCACGAAATTGCCCAGACGCACCGGCAGCGACTGCCCGCGCATGAGCTGTCCGTCGCGCGCGCCCGGAGGTGGGACGATGCCTGGCGCCGACATCAGCGGGACCCCAACGGACCGATGTTGAGACTGGCCCACTTCGCATCCACGGCGCGCTTCGTCGCCTCGTCCATCTCGATCACCTTCGGCCAGGCGCGCGTGAAGCCTTCTTCGGGCCATTTTCGTGTGGCGTCGATGCCCATCTTGCTGCCATACGTGAACGCGCGACTGGCGTGATCGAGCACGTCCACCGGCCCCATGGTGAACCGCACGTCCCGCTGCGGGTCCATGTTGTTGAGCGCCACCCACCACGCTTCCACGGGATTGCGCACGTTCACTTCCTTGTCCACCACCACCAGCACCTTCGCGAGCGACATGAGCCCCTGCCCCCACAAGGCGTGCATCACCTTGTCGGCGTGCCCGGGATACTTCTTGTCGATGCTCACGAACACGAGGTTGTGAAACCCTCCCTCGGCCGGCATGTGGTAATCCACCACTTCAGGCGTCGTGAGCTTGAGCAGTGGCAGGAAGATGCGTTCGGTGGCGTGCCCCAGATAGAAGTCTTCCATCGGCGGACGGCCCACGATGGTCGTCGCGTACACGGCATTCTTGCGCATCGTCACCGCCGTGACATGCACGCGCGGATACAGATCCGCCTCGGAATAGAATCCCGTGTGATCGCCGAACGGCCCTTCCACGACCAGCTCCTCAGCCGGATCGATGTAGCCCTCGATCACGATCTCCGAATCGGCCGGCACTTCGAGATCACTCGTGACGGCCTTGGCGAGACGCACCGGATCACGGCGCAGAAAGCCGGCGAACAGGAACTCGTCGATATTGGGCGGCAGCGGCGCGCTGGCCGAATACATGCTGGCCGGGTCCGAGCCAATGATGATGCACACCGGCATCTTCTCGCCGCGCTCGGCCATCTGCCGCATGTGTTCGGCGCCAGTCTTGTGACGCTGCCAGTGCATGGCCACATGCCGCTTGCCCATCTGCTGCACGCGGTACATGCCCACGTTGCGAATGCCGCGGGCCGGATCCTTGCTCACCACCGCCGTCATCGTGAGAAAGGGACCTCCATCCTCAGGCCAGCAGTGCAGCACGGGCAACTTGTCGAGGTCGATATCGTCACCCTTCCAGACGATCTCCTGGCACGACGGAGTACCACCTTTCACACGCGGCGGAAACTTCGACACCTCGAGCAATCGCGGCAGCAGCGACAGCTTGCCAAGCAGGCCATCGGGTACCTTGAGGTCCATCAACTGCGTGATGCGCGCGCCGATCTCGTCGAGCGAATCCACACCCAGCGCGATGGCCATGCGGCGCATGGAGCCGAACAGATTGATGGCGACTGGATACGCCGACGGCGTGCCATCGCGCAGGATGGGCTTTTCGAACAGCAGGGCTTTGCCACCACCGGCCATCTTGGAAACGCGATCGGTGATCTCGGTGATCTCGAGATGCACATTGGTCGGCGCACTGACGCGATGGAGCTCGCCAGCACGATCGATGGCGTCGAGAAAATCTGCGAGAGTATCGAGTGACATGTCGCGGGGGGCGGGTCAGACGGTGCCGGTGTGAATCGCGGCAATGCCGAGACTGAGGCGTTCCCACTGCACGGCGTGATAGCCAGCCGCACGCATGCGATCGGCGAGCGCGGTTTCGGTGGGGAACTGCGCGACGGACAGCGGTAGGTAGGTATACGCCGATCCATGCCCACTCACCAAACGACCAATGAGTGGAAGGATACGGTGGAAATAGAACTGGTACGCCACGCGCACGAGGGCAATGCGTGGCGTGGAGAATTCGAGGATCACAAAACGGGCACCGGGGGTGAGCACCCGGCGCACTTCCCGCAGGCACGCATCGAGATCGGCCACATTGCGGATGCCGAAGGCGACCACGGCACCGTCAAACGAGCCGTCGGCAAAGGGCAACTGCAGTGCATCGGCACCAACTGGCGCGAGACGATCAGCCGGCGCCTTGCCGATGCCATGGCGCAGCATGGGCACCGCGAAATCCGCGCCGACCACCCGACCACCGAAGCCCTTCTGGCGGGTGAGCATGGCGCCGACATCGAGCGTCCCTGCGCAGAGATCGAGATAGCGGCCACGGGGCCGCTCAGTCCACCCCAGCAGGGAGAGCGCACGACGGCGCCACCGCCGGTCGATGTTCAGCGAGAGGACGTGATTGAGCAGGTCGTAGCGCGGCGCGATGTCCGAGAACATCTGCTGCACGTAGTCACGCTTCCCCTCGCCCTGAGCGGCGGAGGCAGCGGCGGATTGTGGCATGCCGGGCATCCCGAAACATCGAATCATGGCGAAGGGCGAGCAAGGCATCGAGGCCCTTTGCTGCAATGGATGATGCCGCACCGCTGGTCGCGCTGGCCGTGTCGGACTAGCTTTGCCCCAGCGCATGCCGATCCTTGACGAGCTGGGGACACTTCCTGATGCCGACGTGGTCCGACTCGCCCAGCAGGGGCGTGAGCTCGCTTTTCGCGAGCTCGTGCGCCGCTACGAGCGGCCCGTATTCTCGCTTGTCTATCGAATGGTCCGCGATCGTGAGACGGCGGAAGACCTGGCGCAGGACGCTTTCATCAAGGTCCTGAACCACATCGACCGGTACAGCCCCGAATTCAAGTTTTCGAGCTGGCTGTTCAAGATCGCGAACAACGTGGCCATCGATCACCTGCGCCGTCGGCGGATCGAGACCATCAGCATGGATGGCAGTCCCCATGCTTCGTCGGCCGCCGAGGTCGAAGCGACCACGCTGGATCTGCAGTCGGAGCAGGAGAGCGCGCTGGACGAGATCGAGGCCAAGGAGCTTGGCTCGGCCATCGAGCGGGCCATTGCCAGCCTCCGGCCCGAATACCGGGCCTGCATCATGCTGCGGCACGTGGAGGGGCGCTCCTACGAGGAGATTGCGACCACCCTCGACCTGCCGCTGGGCACCGTGAAGACCTACATCCACCGCGCCCGGCACGAGTTACGCCGGGCGCTCGAGCCCACCCGGGAGTGACGGCCAGCACCCATGTCAACTTCCGCGTACCTCGTTGAAACCTGCCACATGCCGCGCGCGTATTCCGGTCATGGAGGCCAAGATGCCCAATAGACACCTCAGACCTGACGAAATAGAGCTCCTCCTCGATGGTGAGGAAGGATTTGGCGTGGCGCCTCTGCGGGCTCACGTCCGTTTGTGTTTGGAGTGCCAATCCGAGCTCGAACAGGCTCGTGAGCTCATGGTGGCACTCGACGCCCTCCCCGACTTTGCTCCCTCGATCGGCTTCTCCGACCGGGTGATGAGCCATGTGCAGGTCTTCGAGCCGTGGCACGCTGCGGCCACCCGCACTGTGGAACAGCTCGTACCGGCCACACGACCGGCTCGCATCGCCGCCGGTTTCGGCGCCGCCATCACGGCGGGGCTGGCCACGGCGGGTGCCACCTGGGCCGTCGCCCGGGCGGACATCGCCGTGGTACTCACCCAGCTGGGCCTCGAACGATTCCGTGAGCAGGTGGTCGCGGCCGGCTCCGATGTCATCACCACAGTGCTGGGCCAGCCCGGCCTCGATGCGATGCGATCCAGCTCCCCCGAAGTCATGGCGCTTGCCGTGGGCGGCTTCGTGGCAACGGCGGGCATGGGCGTGGTGGGGCTGCGGGCTCTGGCCTCCACGGCGCGCAGCGCCCGTTAGGCAGACGTCTCCATGACCGCGATTACCGCCAGCCTGATGGCCGTTGCCGGGGTGTTCGGCATCGGCATGATCATCGGCGTGGTCGTGCTCATGACGGCCGAAGAAGCGCTTACGGCGGTGGCCAAGACGGCCGCCCGAGATGTTTCTGGCAGCTTCTGGGCGGGCCTGCTCACTCAGCTGCTGGCGGTGCCTGCCCTACTCGTCATGGTGATCGCCTGCGCCATCACCATCATTGGCATTCTGGCCATTCCGCTCGCTGCGCTGGCGTGGGCACTGGCCCTGGCCGGCGCGGTCACCTTGGGGCTGCTGGGCGTGGCCATCGTCATCGGACGGGCGTTTGCCGGCAGCGGGCGCGGTTCCGAGCGCAGCGCCGCCGTTCGTGGCCTGACGGTGGGTTTGCTGGCGCTCAGCCTGATCTGGTTTGGCGCCGCGCTGGCCTCCAGCGTCCCCGTAGTGGGCGCACTGGCCCGTCTGGTCGCGGTGGCCTTTACATGGGCCGTGGCCACGGTGGGCATGGGTGCCGTGGTCAAGTCGCGGGTGGGCGTGTCGCGGCTCAGCGTGCAGTTCGGCCGCTTTGGTGGCAGCTCACGCTGGAATGCCAAGTGGGCGCCGGCCAGCACCACGAGCACCAACGAAGTGCAGGTGCCAGTCAGCTGGCAAACGCCGACCCCCGTTCAAGGGGTTGTGGCGGCCCGCCGTCCGGTGGAACCCACGACCAACAGCAGTTCAGGAAGCGGCGCCGAGCTCTAACTCGGATCGTCGGCTGCCTGTCAGCCAGCAGGGCGTGAGACCGCGTGTCCCCGCGAGAGCCCGAAGGTGAGCGCGGCATTTCCATCGCGCACAGCGAGCTCCACGAACCCGCTGGAACCCACCAGAGCCACCAGCTCGCCCGACGCGGCCTCACCATAGGTGCGCACCAGTCGCGCTGTGCGCGCTCCGGCCACCACCACGCCACCGGCGTCCCTGACCACCAGGTTGGTCATGACATTGCCGAAGCGATCGATGGTCAGCACCTCGCCGTGCAACGAACCATCGCCATCACGCCGCGGTTGCGGTGTGCGCAGCCGAACAGGCGAATGAAACACGTCGCCCAACTCGTCCAGTGACGTTCCCTGCGCGAGAGCCGCAGCGGCCGGCGCGAAGACATCGCGCCCATGAAACGTGGGTGACGCCGTGATCGGCACCGGGACACTCACCACGCGTGCAGAGAGTGAAAACAACGCCGGCGACAGCACACCATTGTCTGGGCCCACGAGAAAGCGCCCTTCGCTCTCCACCGCAATGGCTTCGCGTGCCGTGCCGACACCCGGATCGACCACCACCAGGTGCACGGTTCCAACAGGAAACCGCCGCCAGTATCGCGCGACAGTGAGGCGAGCGAACGCCACATCCTGCGCAGGTACTTCATGCGAGAGATCGATCAGTGTCGCCGACGGCGCGTTCGACACCAGCACGCCTTTCATCTCGGCCACGTACCCATCGGCCGTGCCAAAATCGGTGAGCAGCGTGATGACGTTCATCGGCACCTCATACGCGTTGCAGTTTCCATCGCCCCCACGCCCACAGTAACGCCATGACCGCGCCGCGCGCCGCCGCGGTGAGGGCAAGGGTCCACCAGAGCCCCGTGGTGCCCCACTGCTGGGCTGCCCACGCACCAACCGGCAGGCGCAACAGCGTGATGGCGGTGCTGAACAACATCGGGATGAAGGTCCACCCTGCACCGCCCATGGCGCTTTCCAGTACCACCTCGGCGCCGAGGAAACACTGGCTGAACGCTGCAATGCGCAAATACAAGGCAGCCTCGCGCACGACGTCGGGATCGGTCGAGAATATGGACACGAACTCTTCGGCGAAGAAGAAGCTCACCGTGGCCATGACAAAGCCGAACGCACTGACAATGCCGGTAGCATACCACCCGGCACGTTTCGCACGCGCGATGTCGCCGGCCCCGATGCTCTGCCCCACGATGGCCGCCACAGCGGCGCCCATGCCCACACTCACCACGTACACCACGCTCTCGAGACGAAAGCCCAGTCCGAGTGCCGCCAGTGCCGGAGTACCGAACTGCGTGGTGATGCGCGTGAGCGCCACATAGATCGCGCTGAACGCCACGCCGGTGGCTGCAGCGGGTGCGCCCACCTTCACAATGGCCCACAACACCATCCAGCGCGGACGGGCCCACTGCAACATCGCGCGCCGCTGCAGCAGCACCACGCCGATCAGACATCCGAGTCCGCGCGGCACAAGCGTGGCGAGCGCAGCACCACGCACACCAAATGCCGGCACGGGGCCAAGACCACGAATGAGAATGGGATCGAGGATGAGCCCGAGCACGGTCGTGATCGCGAGAATCACGAGAGGAGTGCGTGTGTCGCCCTTTGCGCGAAACGCCGCGTCCACGGCAAAGAAGCCGAAGATCAGCGGCATGCCCAGCAGATACGTGCCGAGGTAGTGCCGGCCGATGTCGCTCACAGCGTCGCCAGTGTGCAGCGCAACGAACAGCCAGTCGAGCACAAACGGCGTGGCCAGTGCGATGGCACCGCCGAGCAGCGTGGCCAGCACCAACCCTTCGCTCACTGTGCGCGCAGCGTCAGCGGGGCGACGTTCGCCATGACGCCGGGCCGCGATCGCATCGAGACCAATGCTGACCATCTCACCCATCGAGATGACGAGCCAGATCCAGAAGATCGAGCCGGTAACGGCAGCAAGCGAATCGGCGCCAAGTGAGCGACCGATCCAGAAGGTGTCGACGTTGTGAAAGGCCGTCATCAGCAGGTTCGCGATGACGGCCGGAAGCGCCACGCGGCGAATGGTCAGTGAGAGTGGCTCACCAACCAGTTCGCCGCGTGGAGCATCATGCGGGGCGGAATCAGCGATAGCGTTCGTCAAGCCGCTGCATCACACGTTCGGCCAGCTGATGGATGGCCTTCGACGCCTTGCTGTCCGGCTCCGCGTCGACAATCGGCCGTCCGGTGTCACCGCCTTCCTGAATGCGCGGATCGAGCGGGATCTGGCCAATGAGCGGCAGGCCGCACTCCTTCGCGAGACGCTCGCCGCCACCGCTGCCGAACATGGCGATCGGCTTGCCGGTCTCGGGATTCTCGAACCACGACATGTTTTCCACCACACCCAACACGGGCACGGCGGTGCGCTCGAACATCTTCACGCCTCGCAGGGCATCACCCACCGACACCTGCTGCGGGGTGGTGACAATGACCGCACCGTGCACCTGCGTGGCTTGCACCAGCGACAGCTGCGCGTCACCCGTACCCGGCGGCATGTCCACCAGGAAGTAGTCGAGCTGTCCCCAGTTCACATCGCGCAGAAACTGCGTGATGATCTTCATGACGATGGGGCCACGCCAGATGGCCGGCTGTTCCTTCTCGATCAGGAAGCCCAGCGAGATGACCTTGATCCCGAAGGCTTCGAGCGGAATGATCTTCTCGTCGCGCACCGCCGGCGCCGCGTCGACCCCGAGCATGAGCGGAAGATTCGGACCGTAGATGTCGGCGTCCATGATGCCGACACGCTTGCCCGCTTTGGCG
Organism: Gemmatimonas sp.; assembly: GCF_036405635.1. Lineage (GTDB taxonomy): Bacteria > Gemmatimonadota > Gemmatimonadetes > Gemmatimonadales > Gemmatimonadaceae > Gemmatimonas. The sequence goes on from NZ_DASWXE010000076.1 coordinate 45,480, forward strand.
AGTGCGATCGCGAGATTCACGGCCACGGTGCTCTTGCCCACACCGCCCTTACCGGACGACACGGCGATGATGCGCCCGAGGTTGGGGTACTGCACCGGATCTGGCACACGGGGGGGTGCCTTCGGGGCCGGGGCGGCTTCCATCACGGGGAGTGCGCGCTTGGCGGCAGTGGGCTGATGCATGGGCTGCGATTCGGGAGCTGGTGCGGACGCAGGAGCGCGGCGCGCCGGGGTGGGTTCACTCTTCTGCGAAGGATCGCGCACATCGACACGCACGTCGCGCACCCCGTCGATCTGTTCCACCGCCTGACGCACATCACGCACCAGCGTGGCGTCGTCCTCGGGGGCCAGCAACAGGGTGAACCGGACTTTGCCGTCGACGGTGGTAGCGATATCACGCACCTGTTCGGCAGCCATGACATCGGCGCCGGTGCGCGGGTTGCGGATCGCCGACAGTGCGTCGGTGATCCGTTCCATGAGAGACGACATTTCTGTGGGAGGCCTAGGGTACGCAGAGAAACCTAGAGACCTCACCGGGGCGCCGGAATGCCCTCGGCGGACCTGCCAAGCGGCAGGTCCGTGTTACTCGCCCCGCAAATACGCCCGGGCGTCGGCCACGATCCGCGTACGGACTTCTTCCAAAGATCCGCTGATCATGGCGCCAGAGGCCTTGGCGTGCCCGCCACCGCCATATCGCCGCGCCAACTGCTGCACATCGACATCGCCGGTGCTGCGGAAGCTCACCTTGACCTTGTCGTGGCCCAGATCGCGGAAGAACAGCGCCAGTCGCGTGCCCGTGATGCTGCGCGGATGCTCCACGATGCCATCAAGCTCCTCGCTCGTGACATGGAAACGATCAGTCACGCCGGCATCCACCGAGATGTGCGAGAGTCCGATATCGGACTCCACCTGCAGGCTGCCCAGCGCTTCACGCAGCAGCTGCAAGCGTCCCACGCTCACCTGCGCGTAGATGCGCCGGTACATCTCCTCCGGGTTCACGCCGGCCACCAGCAACTGCGCGGCAATCGCGTGCGCCCGCGGCGACGTATTGCTGAAGCGGAAGCTGCCGGTATCGGTGAGAATGGCGGCGTAGAGGCTTTGCGCCACCGCCGGTGTCACCTCGAGGCCAAGTGTGACGGCGATATCGTACACCAGTTCGCCGGTCGCACAGGCCTTGGTATCGGCCACCGCGGTCGTGCCCACGGGCTCGTCACCAGCGATGTGGTGATCGATGACGAGCACCGGCACCGTCAACGAACGGACTTTGTCGGCGAGCTGACCGAGGCGGCGCACGTCGTTGATATCCAGCACCACCAGCGCGTCGATGTCATCGAGACCGGCCGCGCCCATGGCGCTCATTTCCTGCACGTCGGGTCCGAGCAGAAACTCGAACATCGACGGCCATGGCGTGGGATTGACGATGCGACAGTCAATCCCCCGCTGGGCGAGCAGACGGGCGAGCGCCGTTTCGGAGCCACACCCGTCGCCGTCTGCATTGATATGCGTGGACAATGCCACCGTCATTCCCGGGCGGAAGGCAGCGAACCAGGTATGGATCGCCGCCTGCCGCACGTCCGATGCGCTCAGGAGCCCATCGGCGGCAAGTGCGTTCATCGACGCGAGGCTTCCTGCTTGCCGATCGTCGAGTTGCGCATGCCGTACAGGAAGTACGTGGTCATGCCGATCGCCGTCCACGCACCGAGCAACGTCCACGTGAGCTTCGGCAACTGGAACATCATGTACAACGTGGCACCGGCGCCCAGGATCGGGACCAACGGGACCAGCGGCGTACGGAACGGGCGCTCGAGTTCCGGCGAACGGTTCCGGAGCACCCACACACCGATGCACACCGTGGCGAAGGCCGCCAGCGTACCACCCGACACCAGCTCACCGAGCAGGCCGAGCGGGAAGAAGCCGGCGATCACGATGGCAATGGCTCCCACGATCCACGTCGACGCGGCCGGAGTCTGGTACGTCGGGTGCACACGGCTGAAGATCTTCGGCAGGAGGCCGTCACGCGACATCGTGTAGAAAATGCGCGGCTGACCCATGAGCATCACCAGCACAACCGACGACAGGCCCGCCGTGGCGCCGATGTTCACGAGGTACTCGAGCCACTTGAGCTGCGGCACCGCGCCAATGGCCACCGACACCGGGTGCGGCACGCCAAGCTGCTGGTAAGGGGCCAGGCCCGTCATGACCAGCGACATCAGGATGTAGAGCACCGTGCAGATCAGCAGTGATGCGATCATGCCGATCGGCAGGTCACGCTGCGGGTTCTTCGCTTCCTGCGCCGCCGTGGAGACAGCATCGAAACCGATGTACGAGAAGAACACCACCGGCGCCGCACGCAGCACGCCCGAGATGCCGTACTTCGTGGAGCCATCCGGGTTGGTGACCATATCCGGAATGAACGGCGTCCAGTTTTCGCGGTTGATGTACATGAAGCCGAAGCCGATCACCAGCAACACCACCGTCATCTTGATAGCCACGACGACGTTGTTGAACGTGGCCGATTCCTGCACACCACGCACCAGCAGCATGGTGAGGCCCAGGATCAGGACCACGGCCGGCAGATTGATCAGGCCGTCCACCACATTACCGCCGGCTGCCGTGCACGCATCTCGTGCGACGAAGGCCACATGCGTGGCGGCATCCATCAGCGCACCGCCCGTGGCAGGGTCGACGCACGTGAATGCGCGCACGACTTGGTGACCATTCACCACCGTCAGCGGCGCCGAGGCAAATGCCGCGGGAATGTGAATGCCCACTTCGCTCAGCAGCGCACCGAAGTAGCCCGACCAGCCCACGCTGACCGTGGCGGCCGCGAACAGGTACTCGAGCACGAGGTTCCAACCGATGAACCACGCCACGCCCTCACCCATCGTGGCATAGCTGTACGTGTACGCGGAACCGGCGATGGGAATCATCGACGCGAACTCGGCGTAGCACAGACCCGCGAACAGGCAGGCCAGTCCGGCCAGCACGAACGACAGCGAGACGCCGGGGCCCGCGAAGTTGGCAGCGGCTGTGCCCGTCAGCACGAAGATACCGGCGCCGATGATGGCACCGATACCGAGCAACGTGAGATTGAGAGCTCCCAGCGTACGCTTGAGCCCTCCTTCGGAGCTGTTCGCTTCTGCACGCAGCGCCGCGATCGATTTCTTTGACCAGATTCCCATCAGAGCGGTGTGGTCTGGGTGGAGCGATCCGTTGGGTGGAGGACGGATCGCAAGGCAACTACAAGGACCTGCCGGCGGGAGACAGATCACCCGTGGGCGCTAATGTGCCCACGGGCGATGGTTTCGGACAGTGGCCCAGCGAAACTGGTCAGAGCGAGTAGTTGGGCGCTTCGCGTGTGATCGTCACGTCGTGCGGGTGCGATTCACGCAGGCCCGCCGTGGTGATGCGCACAAACTCCGCTTCCGTACGCAACGCCTCGATGCTGCCGCACCCTACGTAGCCCATGCCGCTGCGCAGGCCGCCCACCATCTGAAACAGCACGTCGCCAACCGGGCCCTTGTAGGGCACTCGTCCCTCGATGCCTTCCGGGACGAGCTTCTTGGGGGACATCTCGCCTTCCTGGAAGTAGCGGTCGGCCGAGCCGTCCTGCATGGCGGAGAGCGATCCCATACCGCGGATCATCTTGAAGCGGCGTCCCTCGAGCAGGAACGATTCGCCGGGGCTCTCTTCGGTGCCAGCCAGCATCGAGCCCATCATCACACTCGAGGCACCGGCCGCGAGCGCCTTCACAATGTCGCCGGAATACTTCACACCACCGTCAGCAATCACGGGCACATCGCCCGCCCCTTCCACTGCTTCCATGACCGCGGTCAACTGCGGCACACCAACGCCGGTCACCACGCGCGTGGTACAAATCGAACCAGGTCCAACACCCACCTTCACCGCGTCCACACCCCGCTCGACCAGGGCAGCGGCTCCAGCCCGGCTCGCCACGTTGCCCGCCACCAACTGCACTTCGGGGAAAGCCTCGCGCACTCGCGCCGTGGCCTGCAACACCCCTTCACTATGTCCGTGGGCCGTGTCGATGATCAGCACATCCACACCAGCCTGCACCAGGGCCCGGGCCCGGTCGATGTAGTCAGCGCCAGCGCCGATCGCGGCAGCCACCCGCAGGCGACCATGCTGATCCTTGTTGGCATCGGGATACTGACGGCGCTTGTGAATGTCCTTGACCGTGATCAACCCCTTGAGCATGCCGTGGTCATCGACCACCGGGAGCTTCTCGATGCGGTGCTTGCCCAGCGTGCGTTCCGCTTCATCGAGCGTAGTGCCCACCGGTGCGGTCACCAGCCCTTCGCTGGTCATGACCTCGCTCAGCGGTCGGTCGAGGTCCCGTTCGAACTGGAGGTCGCGGTTGGTGAGAATGCCGACGAGGTGTCCAGATCCATTCACGATGGGCACGCCCGAGATCTTGAACCGCATCATCAGGGCGACCGCTTCGCGAAGTGAGGCGGTTGGCGAGAGTGTGATCGGATTGAGGATCATGCCACTCTCGCTGCGCTTCACCCGATCGACTTCAGCCGCCTGCCGGTCGATCGACATGTTCTTGTGCAAGACGCCGATGGCACCATAGCGCGCCATCGCAATCGCCATTTCGCTCTCGGTGACAGTGTCCATGGCCGCAGAGACCAGTGGCACATTGAGCGTGATGCCTCGCGTGAAGCGCGAGTGCAGCGTCACCTCGCGCGGATGCGTGCGCGAATGGCGAGGAGCAAGGAGGACGTCGTCGAACGTAAGCGCGACGTCCTCACGAATACGGGCGGAGCCGCGTGAGGGGCCATCTGTCGAGGGTGCCATCTTGAAGAGTAGACGGCACTCGACGGTGAATCAACTCCGGTCTGCAGCTGTGACAGACCGGAGCCCAGACATCAGCCCCGATGGCCGGCCATCTTGCGCAGGCGACGGCGCAAGCGGCTGGGCAGGAAGAACCCGGCGGCGGCCACGATACCGGCCAGATTGAGATCGTCGAGCTCCCGTGGATCGCCCCGCCAGTGATCCAGCAGCACGTCGTATCCGGCCCGCTCCACCAACCGCTGGAGAGAGAGCATGAGCAGGAACACGTCGTCCACCTCACCCAGGAAGGGGATGACGTCGGGAATGAAATCGAGCGGCGAGATGATATAGGCCGCCGCCGCGATGACCATGAACCGGTCGATGTTGGACACCCGTCGGTCACCGAACAGCCCAATCAGCAGGCGGATGTACGACGGAATCTGCCGGATCGCGTTGACCACCGAGCGCTTGAGCCCTCGACGCGGAGCACCGCCGCGCCCCTCGGCTTCCTCACGACGGGCACGACGTTCCCGACGCGCCGCCGACAGGCGCCGCCTGCGGGCATGCTCGCGCGCTTCCGCGTGCGCCTCTGCTCGGGCATGTCCCTCGGTCTCTTCGTGATCGTCGTCCGGGTCGGGTCGCTGCCGTTCGTCCATGAATCAGGTGGGGTTGGAGCCTGGAGCTGAGGGCGGCGCGGTTGGCGGCGCAGGTGGGGCACCGTCAGGGGCGGCTTGAGCGGCGGCTGACGGAGGATTCGCGGGGGTGGAGCCAGTCGGTGCGCCTCCCGGAGGCGGAGCACCGATCTGATCGGCGGCGGTCTTGGCGGCAGAAACGACGTCGGTGGCCACCGTCTTGGTGGTCTGAGCGACGTTGTTCAATACCCCGACAGCCTTGTTCAGAAACCCCATGGCCTCGGAGACGGTTCCAACGGCCAGGCCGCCGGCCCGCAGCGTGTCTTCCACGCCATCGGTGAAGCGCTGGAAGACGTTGGCCACCGGCGCCGGCTTTTCGGCGTACTTCGATTCGAGGAACTCGACATAGTCGAGTACCTGATAGAGACGCTCATCGTTGAGCGTTTCAAGCTTTCGGGTGATGCGATCGCGGACGTATGGATTCATGTGTTTCCTCCTAAGCCCGCCTTACGCGGTCAGCCTCGCCAGCGTTTCCGTTCGCCGCGGGCGTCGATGTGGCAATATGGCGTGGCGTACCGCCGGCTGCTGTACACGCCGAGCCCACCGGCCAGTTCCGGGTGCATGCGCTCCACCCAATCCACCGCCTGTTCCACCCGATAGGCGTCGAAGATGGTGAGACGGCCGTCTCCATCGGCGTCGATCGCCACGTCGGCCGCATCACCGTAGAGGTGCCGCGAGTCGCGCGCCGAGCCTTCGACGGCAGAGTTGTGCAGTGGCGTGCGGAAGCCGGAGTGTACTTCGAGATCGAAATCCATGCGTTCCTCGCCCCGGCGACGCGCCAGTTCCCGCAGCACCAGCTCGATCTTGTCGAGCACGCGCGGATCGACGGCCACATAGCGGGGCCACATGGTCTGCCGGTCGTGCGTGACGAAATCGCGCACCTTGAGATGCCGGGTCAGTGGCAGGTCGAGATGTTCTTCACGCACTTCGGCGAATCCATCGGGCCGCTCGCCCTGTTCGTCGCGCGACCACTCGGACGGATACCGACCGATCTGATAGCCATTGAGCGTGCTGCCCAACTTGAGCTCGAACGGCACGAGCACGGCCAGTCGTGGCTCGGTAAGACGCTGTGTCACGCCGGCCCGCGTGACCGCCAGTTCGTAGAAGCCCGGCGTGAGCGGCGCCAGCAGCGTGTCGCTGTCGAGCGGACGCGCCACGTCTCCCGACTCGTTGCCCCCCACGGCGATCCACTGGTAGGTAAAGCCCAGTGCATCGCCATTGACGCGAAGCGGGAATGCCAGGCGCTCGCCAGCCCGTACGAAGCGCATGTGCACGTCACCGCTCGTGCCCTTGGCCTCGGCGGTGGCTTCCACTCTGGGCACACGCCGCGCGGCACTCTGCGCGGAGGTGTCGGCCATGAGTTCACCAGGTGGCTGGTACCAGATAGCCGCCGTAATCGCCGCGAGACCACTGAGCACCAGTGCGGTACGACGTCGGATCACAGCGATCCCCAGCGAGCACGCTGACCGCGCACATCGATGTGCACAAACGGGCCGTGTGCTGAGGTGGCCGTGTACACACCGATGCCACCGGCGAGTTCGGGATGGGCCTGTTCGACCCGCTCCGCCGCCTTGGCCAGCACACGTGCGTCGCGAATGTCGACGCGACCATCGCCATTGAGGTCGCTCATCCAGTCGCGCGCACTGTTCATGACGTACACATCGGCCGCGTCGCCGTATTGATGACGGCTGTCCTGCACGCGACCACCGGCCCCCACACCCTGCTCGTTGTACTGCGGTGTGCGGAAGCCCGACATCACCCGCATCTTCTGCGCAGGAATGCCCATCGAACGCAATTCGGCCAGCACCAGTTCGAGCTTGTCGACCAGCGTTTCCTGCAGCACGAGATACTTGGGCCACACGGTGGCCTGGTCGTGGGTCAGAAAATCACGCAGGCGGAAGTGCTCGGAGATATGCGTGTCCTGATTGTTCGCCGTGACCTCGAGAAAGCCTTCGGGATTCGAGTACGACGCACTGCGCACACCTCGGCGTTCGGCGGGAAAGAAGCCGATGCGATAGGCGCCGATACGGCCGCGCACCTTGTCGGCGAACGGACGCATGGTGATGAAATGGAACGGCGTCGCCGCACTCACGGAGTCGGGCGTCGCATAGATGCCGGCATGTGAAGTGGCGGAATCGCCGAACAGCTCGCGCAGAATGGGCACACTGGCGGTGCGCGTCGGCGAGAGGAATCGCGCGCGCAGCTTGCGGCTGCGTCCACGCAGGGAGTCGATGAGCGAACCGGGCGCCGCAGCCGCCGCACGACGCGCGGTCGTGTATTCGGTGGCGCGGCGAACCGTGGTCGCCTCGCCGGCACGGCCGGGTCGAGCAAAAGCCGCGAGCGTCAGACACGCGCCCACACCGAGCGTCACCGAAAGGCGACGCACTATGCGTGGTGAACGGGACTGACGGCGAACGGCGTGTGCGGTATCGAGAGGCTGTGGCGAATTCACGGAGTCGGGGATGGCGCTCGATGTCTGATCAGCTAATCAGAAAGACGATCGAACGTCAGTCGGGAAATATAAGTCTCCCACTGCCGGGAGACTCCCGCATCACGGGGCCAAAAGCCGCCGGTAGACAGCCGGCCGCGTGTGTGGGAAATCCGGTCAGTAGATGTAGACCAGAGTCCCGACGGAAACCTGATTGTACAGCGCTTCGATGTCTTCGTTCCGGAGGCGGACACAGCCGTGGCTCACAGCTTGGCCAACCGACTTGGGATTATTCGTCCCGTGCAAGGCGTAGCCATCACCCAGATACAGGCGGCGGGTGCCCAGTACATCCGGATACTTTCGCTGATTTGTTCCGAAAGGTGGAATGACGATCCGCCCATCGGCCACGATTTCCCGGCCGTCACTGGCCGAGAGCGGTTTGACACTGCCATCGGACCCCACACGGACGACGTCGTTCCCCTGCACTGTGATGCTCGACCCATCCTTCAGTTTGATCGGGGAACCGCGCACCATCTGCACCAACCCCATCCCCCGCTTGTTGGCCTGTTCCTGGAAATGCCAGTCCGGGGGAATCCAGGCCGGCGCGGAATCCCGGCGCTGCACCACCAGGCGCCCGCGCGGTGTCTCGAAGCGCATGACCTTGGTGCTTCCCTTCACGACCATCTGCTTCCCGGAACCGGTGGCGACGGGGGCCGTGAACAGCACGCTGTCGCCCTGCTTGTACCAGACGCGTCGTTCCGCGATGGATACGACGATGTAGGGGGCGTTGGCCGCGGCCGGTGGTACCGGGGCCTCGGCGAGCTCAGCCCGCAGACTGTCAGCCCCCGAGCCGGCCTGCAGAATGGCCTGCTCGATGGACTCGGTGTTGTCGTTGAACACCATGCGGGCCACGTCGCGCTCAAAACGCAGCCGGAAGGTGCCGATGAGCAGCCAGACGGTGTAGGCGGCCAGCAGGACAATCAGCCCCATGAGCCAGCGCGCACGGAATCGGAATGACGGTGCCGTGGTCAAAAGAAGTACACCTTGGTTCCGGTGGTGAGGTTCTCGCGGATAGCTACCAGGTCAGCGGCAGAGACCCGTACTGCGCCCGGCATCACATAGCTGCTGTCGGCCAGTGGCCCCGTAGTGGGGGTCGAGTAGATGAGTACCCCACCGGTGGTGACAATGGCCTGCGCGCCCGTCCAGCCCGTGCCGGAGCGCACCGCTGGTACCGGCAGTCCACGGTCCAGCCAGAGCCAGGCCGGAAGCTCATAGCGATCGTCCTTGCCCAGCAGGCGCTCCACCACGCGCATTCCACGCGGCACCACGGCGTGCATGGTGTCAGGCGCAGTGCCCACGCGGCGTTCCGGTCCGATCGTGGCCGTCATGGTGCGCAGACGCGCCGTGCCACGATCCAGCGCCACAAAGGACGAGTCCACGTTGACCGCCAGGTGGAGTGCCTCATCGCCCTGCGCCTGTCGCCGCAGCAGCTCGATCATCAGCGTGGCCCGGTCGGCATCGGCCGCCACAATGGCGTCGGCCCGCTGCCGTTCCAGGTCCGTCATGCCGGTGCGCAGACGGGCCGTCTCCTCCCGATAGCGATCCCGTCTCAAGAGGAGGAAACCATCGAACGCCGCCAAGGCGCCTAATACGAGGGCCAACACCACGATCCGACGACGAACACGCATGGAGATCCGGGGTTCCTCTGAATGGTTGAGCCGCGTTGCAGTAGATTCCGCCCACGACGTTTCCCCAAGCTTACCCCGGAGAACGATGTCTGCACGAGCGACGCGAGCAGTGGCCCTGATCATCCTGGACGGATGGGGATACCGCGAAGCGTGTGAGGCGAACGCAATCTGTCTGGCCAATACCCCGATCTGGGACGGGGTTTGGTCACATGCGTCACGTACACTGCTCAGCGCATCCGGGCGGGCAGTCGGGCTGCCTGATGGGCAGATGGGCAACAGCGAAGTCGGGCACCTCAACCTGGGTGCTGGACGCGTGGTGATGCAGGACCTGGTGCGCATCGGCGCGTCCATCGAGGACGGCGACTTCTATCGCGACGCGGTGCTGCTATCGGCCTGCGCCACCGCAAAGCGCACTGGTGGCACCCTGCATCTGCTTGGCCTGTTGGGCAACGGCGGTGTGCATGCCCACGACGATCACATGTTGGCGATGGTGGAACTCGCGCATCGTGAAGGCGTGCCACGGGTGGCCATTCACACCATGCTCGACGGACGCGATACGCCGCCGTCGAGCGCGTATGGGTTCCTCTCTTCCCTGCTCGAACGCGTGGCCGGCCGCGCGATGCTCGCCTCGGTGAGTGGTCGCTACTACGGCATGGATCGCGACAATCGGTGGGAACGTACGGGTCTCTGGTATCGGGCCGCGGTGGAAGGAAATGCGCCGGTGGAGCACGACGCGCTGGCCGCACTGCAGCGTTCCTACGATGCCGATGTCACTGACGAGTTTGTGCTGCCGTGGGTGATGGCCGGTGCGGATGGCCAAGCCATCGCGCCCATGCGCGACGGCGATGTCCTCGTGTGCACCAATTTCCGCAGCGATCGCATGCGTCAGTCGTTGCGTGCGCTCTCACTGCCGGACTTTGTGGGTTTTGATGCGGGCATCCGTCCGGTGCTGCACATCACGACCATGACGCACTACGACGATGCGTTCAACTTTCCGGTGGCGTTTGCCCCGCAGTCGATGCAGAACCTTGTTGGTGAGGTGGTGTCGAATGCCGGCCTCACGCAGCTGCGTACTGCGGAGACGGAGAAGTACCCGCATGTGACGTTCTTCTTCAATGGTGGACGTGATGCACCGTTCCTTGGCGAAGACCGACACCTGGTGCCGAGCCCCAAGGTCGCGACCTACGACCTGCAGCCGGAGATGAGTGCGCCGGCAGTATGCGACATCCTGTGTGAAGCGCTCGCCAATCGCACGCATGATTTCATGCTGTGCAATTTCGCGAACACCGACATGGTCGGACACACCGGTTCCATTCCCGCCGCCATGAAGGCCGTGGAGACGGTGGATGCCTGCCTGGGGCGCATTCTCGAGGCCGCGCGGGTGGGCGGCGCCCGATTGATCATCACGGCCGATCATGGCAATGCGGACGTGATGGTGGATCCGATCACCGGTCAGCCGCACACCGCCCACACCACCAACCCGGTGCCCCTCGTCATCATCGACCCCGATGAGACGGCACCGCTGCGCGACGGCGGCGCGCTCTGCGACGTCGGTCCGACAGTGCTGACGCTGCTGGGCTTGCCGCTTCCCCCTGAAATCACCGGACGCGATCTTCGCGTTCGTCCAACTGCCCGAGTCATTTCGTGATGCGCGTGTCCTCCATTCGTTTTGCTGTCCTTGCCCGCGCGTCTGTGCTGGCGGCGCTCTCCGTCGCTGTGCCGGCCGTGGCATCCGCGCAGGTCGGTCATCAGCCGTCGGCGAGCCCGTACGAAGACTTCAAGATCGGCCAGACGCTGACCATCATGGCCGGCTGGCTGGCAATCAAGCGCGACCCGGCCGATGTGGCATCCAAGTCGTCAGCGATGGGTTCATTGCGCTACGATCTGGGGGTTGGTGGTCCGGTATCGCTGTATGCGCGCTACCTGCTCGCGCCATCGGAGCGAAAGGTGCTGGTGCCGAACAACCCGCGCGCCACGCGTGTGCTGCGCATGGAGTCGGCCAACACGCATGTGATGGACCTGGGCCTCGATATCTCGCTTACCGGCAAGAAGACGTGGCACAACCTGATGCCGTCGGTGAATTTCGGCGGTGGTATTGCCAGCAACTTTGCCGCCGTCGACACCGGTGCGTATCGCTTTGGCAGCAAGTTTGCGCTGACCTATGGTGCCAGCCTGCGCTACTTGCCGCGCAAGGGGCCACAGGTGCGCATCGACATTGGTCGTTACATGTGGAAGTACGAGTACCCCGACCGCTATTTCGTGAAAGCGTCGGACACCACGTCGGTGCTCACCGACACGCGCCAGCGTTCGGCGTGGCGCACCAACTGGGGCGTAAGCGCCGGCGTGTCGGTCCCGCTCTTCCGTTAAGGCACTCCGTTCGTTCACCGGCGCCACTCGCAGGAGTGGCGCCGTCGTCGTCTCCCCTCCCTGCGCGGCCCGATGCCCCGTACCTCGCTCACCCGTCGCGTCGTGTTTGCGGCCGCGCATCGCTATCGTCGTCCCGACTGGAGCGACCAGGAGAACGCCGACGTGTTCGGCGCCTGCGCCCATCCGCACTATCACGGCCACACCTATTTGTGTGATGTCACGGTAGCCGGTCCGGTAGACGAGGAGACTGGGTTCGTGGTGGATCTTGGATTTTTGGATCGCGTGCTGCAGCGCGAAGTCCGTGACCGGTTCGACCACCGCAACATCAATCTCGACGTACCGGAGTTCGCGGAAGGCAAGCTGATTCCGACGGGCGAGAACCTGGCGCGCTTCATTTGTGAGCGGGTACAGGCCGCACTGGCCCACACGACAGCACATGTGGTTCGGGTACACCTCGCCGAGGATACCACCTTGAGCAGCACGTACGAGGTGGACGCGTGAGCGTGGTCGATAGAAAGCGCTGGTCGTCCGTTGGCATCCTTGCGGCGAGTGTGGCGGCCGGCGTGATGGCCTGCGCTCGCCCATCGGTGCCGGCACCGGTTGGACCGCACCGCCCGGAGCCGGTGGCCCCGGAAATGATCCCGGTCATGTTGCCCATGGCAACGATTGCCATGCCCGGCACGCGGGATACGCTCCAGTACCTGGTGGACTCGGTGCTGGCCGCGCCCATGTGGCGCAACGCGCGCTGGGGCATTCTGCTGGTGGATGCAGAGCGCAACGACACGATCCTTTCGCACGACGCGGACCGATTGTTCATGCCGGCGTCCAACCAGAAACTGCTGACGGGAGCCATCGCCCTGCAGCGTCTGGGGCCCGACTTCCGCTGGCGCACCCCGGTGCTGCTGGACGGTGTACAGCGCGGCGCGGTCTTTCACGGCAACGTGCTCGTGCAGGGCAGCGGCGATCCGAGCATCAGCGATGCCCTGCGTGGTGGTCGAGCCGCCAGCGCCTTCGATGGTGTGCTCGATGCACTTCAGGCCCGCGGCATCAAGCGCATCACCGGACGCGTGTTGCCGTGGGGTGATGCACTTCCGGGCGCCACGACCGGTTTCGGCTGGGCGTGGGATGACTTCGACTTCGGTTATAGCGCAGCCATCGACGAACTCACCTACAACGAAGGTGAGTTGTACCTGCATGTGAAAGCTGGCGCGAAAGTCGGTCAGAAGGTGCAGGTCAAGCGCGCGCCGACGGAGCGCTATCCGGCGCTGCGCATCGACGCCGTGACACGCGACAGCATCGCGGGCGCGCCCATGCGGGCTCCGGAACCCCTGTCGGTGGCTTACGACAGTATTGGTCATCAGGTCGTCGTAAGTGGTACCATGCCACTCGGCGACAGCACACGCATCACGGTAGCCTACCGTCATCCGGGTGACGCGTTCATTGCCGCATTGGGCGACGCCCTGCACGGCAGAAAGATCGCTGTCCAGGGGACGGTGATCCGGCGCGACACGCGTCAGGGCTCACGACAGGTCGTCACGGCTCCCGATACCCTGTACGTGATCGAAAGCGTGCCGTTTGCGGACGTGCTGCGCCGTATGCAGAAGCCATCGCAGAACCAGATCGCCGAGCTGCTGTTCCGCACGTCGGGCTACGTGACGTCGGGCGACGGCTCAGCGGACAGCGCGCGTGCGGTGGGCATTCGCACATTGGCCGAGTGGGGCATCACCGGGCAGGACGTGGCGTACCGCGATGGCAGCGGCTTATCGCGTCACGACTACCTGACTCCGCGTGCGGTCGTGCGGGTACTGGATGCGATGCACCGCTCGCCATGGTACACGATGTTCCGTGATGCATTGCCCGTGGCCGGTGTCGATGGCACGATCGCCAACCGCATGAAGGACACGCCGGCCCAGGGCAACGTGCACGCCAAGACTGGCACCCTCGACAAGGCCCGTTCGCTCTCGGGGTACGTGACCAGCAGCGATGGTCGTCTGCTGTTCTTCTCGCTGCTGTGCAACAACTTCTCGGTGCCCACGCGTGAGGTGGAGCGCGTGCAGGACCTGCTGGTGCGCACGATGGCCGGTGGCCGCTTCCCTGCTCTGCCGCAATGAGCATCGGCCCTGAGAGCGTGCACCCGTGAGCAATGAACCGACGGTACGGCGCGGCCTGTCGTACGACGATGCACTGACCAGCATTCTGCGCGCGACGCAGGACCGTGCGACCGAGGTGGTGACGCTGCCGCTCACAGAAACGCTCGGACGCGCGCTTGCTGAGTCGATCACCAGCCGGGTGTCCTTGCCGCCGTGGGACAATGCAGGCATGGACGGATATGCGGTGCGGCGTGCCGATGTGGTCGGGGCATCGGCTCACGAGCCCCGTGCGCTGCCGGTCGTGGGAACGAGTGTCGCCGGGAGCGATCCGTCGGCACTGCCAGCCGTCACGCCACACACCGCCGTACGCATCATGACCGGCGCGCCCATGCCCCCCGGCGCCGATGCGGTGATCCGTATCGAAGACACCGACGACCAAGCCACGCGAAACGGCGATGGTGCGACCGTGCGCATCGTGAGCGATCGCGACACGCAGGGCCGCGGGAACGTGCGTCCTCGCGGTGAGGATGTCGCAGTCGGCGTCACACTGTTCACGCCCGGTACGTCCATCCGCGCGGCACACCTCGGGATGCTCGCGTCGGTGGGTCAGGCCGTGGTGCGGGTGCATCGCGCTCCCCGGGTGACCGTGCTCTCGAGCGGTGACGAACTCGTGCCGGTGGAAGCGTTCGACGAGGTGCTGTCTGGCCGGCGCATCGTATCGTCGAGCAGCTATGCGCTGCCGGCCCTGCTCCGCAGCGCTGGCGCACACGTGACGATGGCGCCGCTGGTTCCCGACACGCTGCAGGCGATGACCGACGCGATGGATGCGGCGCTCGGCGATGGCTGTGACTTGCTGATCACCACCGGTGGCGTGTCGGTGGGGGCACACGACTACACGCGTGATGCACTGATGGCGCTTGGCGGCACACAGCAATTCTGGCGTGCTCGTATTCGCCCGGGTGGTCCGATCGGCACGGGTATGGTGCGCGACGTGCCATGGATTGGACTGCCAGGTAACCCAGTGTCCACCTTGGTCACGGGCATGCTGTTCGCCTGGCCGTTGCTGCGCCAGCTAGGTGGCCACATCACCACGTGCCACGTGAAACTGCCGGTGCGCATGTGCGAACACATCGACACACCAGCAGCTCTCTCATACTTCTTGCGCGCTCGTCTGTCGGTTGCAATGGATGGCGTGCTCGAAGCCACGATTGCCGGCCCGCAGGGATCGAACCTGCAGCAAAGCATGGTGCACGCCGATGCGCTCGTGCTCGTGCCCGAGGAGGTCAGCCAGGTGCAACCCGGCATGATGCTCAGTGCCTTGCTGCTCCCCGATGCACCGTTCCTCACCGCTGCCTGACGTTTCCATGAGTGAACCCAAGTTCTCGGCGCTCGATCCAGCCGCGCAGGCGATGGCCTCGTTGCACGGCGAGACGCTCGACGCCGCATTGGCCCGACGCTTCACGCTGGTCGAGTCGCCCATCACGGTGGGCACAGGCTCCAATGCCCGTGAATTCCAGCTCATCAAGCCGTCCAACGCCGATCATCTGATCAGCGAAGCGGACTATGTGCATGACGAGCGCCTGCCCTACTGGGCCGATCTCTGGCCTTCGGCGCGCGTGCTGGCCGGTGCGTTGCTCGACGAAGCGGGACAGGGGCGCACGCTGCTCGAACTCGGATGTGGCCTCGGGCTCGATACGGTGGCGGCGCTGGCGGCCGGCTTTGACGTGACCAGCACCGACTACTACGAAGACGCGCTGCACATGGCCCGCAGCAATGCCCGCCGCAACCTGGGGGTGGAGCCGGCGGTGCGCATGGTGAATTGGCGACACTGGCCGGAGGACCTGGGCACGTTCGACGTGGTCATGGCAGCCGATGTGCTGTACGAGAAGGAGTACGCCACGCTGGTCGCCGAGTGCCTCGCACGCGCGCTGCGCGACGATGGTGTGGCCCTCGTGGCCGATCCCGGTCGGCTCGCCCTGCCGGCGTTCAAGGAGCACCTGCCCACGGTCGGCCTGCGCATCGTGTCCACCACCACGGTGCCCTTCGAGGAAGGCGCGGTGAAGCAGCAGGTGCAGATCATGCGACTCAGAAAGTCGTGATCTGATGCATGAGGGCTGCAGGCGACAGCGACTGTCGCACCTGCACCACAAAATATGGGCTCATACGACCATTTCTCCTGCTGATTCGCGTGGCATCATCCTTCCAGTAGAGATCGGCATGCCTTTCTCCCCCTCCTCCAAGGCACCGGTCTCCTACCTCCGGGCCCCCCTGATCGCTCTGGGCATCCTCGCCCTCGGCGCGATTGCCCTCGCTCCGCTGGCCGCCCTGCGCGCGCAGTCGGTGACCAATGGTCCGACGCACACGACGGTGACGGACACGCTTCCGGCTCCTGTCGTGGATGGCGAGGTGAGCGACCTGCTCCTCAAGGGCAAGCAGCTCGAAGTGCGCTACCGCAACACGGGGTCCGTGGCCACGACCATCGTGGGCGAATTGCAGGTGCGCGACGAGTTCGACGAGATCGTGCTGGCGGTACCCTTCGCCGATGCGCGCCGAGTGGACGCGGGCCGCGCCGAGAAGTTCCGGTTGGCCATGCCGCAGCTCGCACCCGGGCACTACACGTTGTATGCCGTGGTGGACTTCGGTGGCGAGCAGTTGACGGCAGCGCAGGCCGCGCTGGAGATCAAGCCCTAACTGACGATGCGGTTGAGGCGAACAAAGAGGCCGCGCTCCGAAATGGAGCGCGGCCTCTTTGTTCGTCGAGCGTAGAAGATCAGTTCGAGCTGGCCGATACCGCCAACTTGGACGCCACGATCTCCGAGATGTCGAACACCGGCACTTCCTTGCCCGTGCTGGCGACACCGTCGTTGATCATCGTCATGCAGAACGGACAGGCCACGGCGATCTGATCGGCGCCCGTCGCGAGCAGCTCTTCACTGCGCTCGACGTTGACGCGCTTGCCGTCGTTCTCTTCCATCCACATGCGACCACCGCCGGCACCGCAGCACATGCCACGGCTCTTCGTGCGTGCGGGTTCCACCAATTCCATGATGGGCAGCGCCTTCTTGAGCGTGTTGCGCGGCGCGTCGTAGATCTCGTTGTAGCGACCGAGGTAGCACGAATCGTGGTAGGCGACCTTGAGGCGCTGGCCATGCTCGGTGTCGAGCGGCACACGGCCTTCACCCAGCAGGCGCTCGATGTACTCGGTGTGGTGAATGACTTCGTAGTGCCCGCCCAGATCCGGGAACTCCTTGCCCATCTGGTGGAAGCAGTGCGGGCAGAAAGTCACGACGGTCTTGATCTCGTAGCCGTTCAGCGTCTCGATCACGCCCTTGGCGAGCATCTGGTAGAGATACTCGTTGCCCATGCGGCGGGCCGGATCGCCGTGGCAGGTCTCTTCCTGACCCAGAATGGCGAACTTCACATTGGCCGCCTGCAGGATGCGCGCGAACGCCACGGTGATCTTCTTGGCACGATCATCGAACGAACCGGCACAGCCGACCCAGAACAGGATGTCCGGCTTCTCGCCCGACGAAGCCATTTCGGCCATGGTCGGGATGTTCATGCCTTCCGCCCACTTCTCACGATCGGACGAGCTGAACGCCCACGGGCTGCCGTTGCGCTCGAGGCTCGTGAGCGCCGGCTGCAACTCTTCCGGGAAGCGCGACTCCATGAGCATCAGGTCGCGGCGCAGCTCGTTGATGATCTCGAGCTGATCGATGCTCACCGGGCACTCCTGCACGCAGGCGCGGCAGCTGGTGCACGCCCACAGCTCTTCTTCGGTGATCCAGTCGTCGAGCAGGTTCTTGTCGAGCACCGCCTGCTGTTCTTCGGTGGCGGTGCCCCCGCCTGCCGCGACCAGATCGAGCATGCTCGCCTTTTCCGTCAGGCGGGCGCGCGTCTTCACCACGATCATGCGTGGCGAGAGCAGCTTGCCGGTGGTGTTGGCCGGGCATGCCGCAGTGCAGCGACCACACTCGGTGCAGGAGTAGCCGTCCAGCAGGTTCTTCCACGACAGGTGCTCGATGTCGGCGGCACCAAACTGCTCGGCGTCTTCCGCCTCGAGATCCATCGGCTTCATCGCACCAATGCGGCCCGGGCCGCTGGTGTTGGAAAGCCAGACGTTGATCAGCGACGACAGCACGTGCAGGTGCTTGGACTTCGGCAGGTGGTTCAGGAACCACAGGATCAGCACCGCATGGATCCACCACGACACGCGCGCCATGATGTGCGCCGTTTCGGCCGACATGCCGCCAAAGATCGGCAGCAACATGGCGGTGATGGGGCGGCCCACCAGATCGGCACCAGGCTGCTTGGCATCACCCACGAACACCAGCAGCAGCGTGAGCATCAGCGTGGCGATCACGCACAGAATCAGCACCGCTTCGCCACTGTGCACCGTGTCCACCGTGAACCGGCGCGGCTTGAGCACCAGGCGGCGATACAGCAGGTAACCGACGGGCATCAGCACGAAGACCGCGAAGATCTCCTGCGAGAAAACGTACGGCACGTACAGCATGCGCGGCAGGATCACGCCCCAGTTGAACGGCGTGTAGAGCCCCTGGATCCAGATCTCGACGGTGCCAAGACCGAGGACGCAGAAACCCCAGAACACCAGGGCGTGCATGAGGCCACCGAACGGGTCGCGCAGAATTTTCGTCTGGGCGAGACCGATCAGCAGAAAGTTCTTTGTACGGATGTCGGGGTGATCGGTGCGGTCTTCCGGCTTGGCCAGCTTGAGCCAGCGGACGAGCCGCTGCGCCTGCTGGGCAAACATCCAGAAGCCGCCGGTGAGGATCACCGCGAATACGAGGTTGGACAGGGTCATGGCGCGAAGCTAGACCGGGAGAGGAGTCGCGACAAGCGCAGGCGACAAGCGCATGGCGGCCGGGGCCGTACATGGCATTCGCGGCGGGGGGCAAAACAGAGCCCCACCGCCTCGCGGCGATGGGGCCTGGGTACAGCGGAAAATCAGCCCTGCGCCTTGGCGGCCTTCACCGCAGCCGTGAGCGCTGGCATCACTTCGAACACGTCACCCACGATGCCGTAGTCGGCAATCTTGAAGATCGGTGCGTCCTTGTCCTTGTTGATCGCGACGATGGTCTTGGACGAGCGCATGCCAGCGAGGTGCTGGATGGCGCCCGAGATACCGACGGCGATGTACAGGTTGGGGCTCACGTTGCGACCCGTCTGACCGATCTGGTCCGAGTGCGGACGCCAGCCTTCATCGGTCACCGCACGCGTCGCACCGACCGCCGCGTTGCCGAAAGCATCGGCGAGATCTTCGCACAGCTTGAAGTTCTCAGCCGCCTTGAGGCCACGCCCACCGGCCACGATCACCGGCGCATCGTTGAGATCGATCTTGCCGGTGTTGCCCTGCTTGAGCTCCACCACCTTCACGCGGGAGGCCGACGGATCGGCAGCCGACGTGATGGCTTCCGTGGCGAGCGGCTTGGCGTTGGCCATCGGCTGCAAAGCGGCCGGACGCAGCGACAGGATGGCCGGCGAACCGGTCAGCGCCAGCGTGGCAATCGTCTTGCCGTTCATGTTGAAGTGCTGGCCCACCACCTGCCCTCCCTCGACCGCAAAGCCGGTGAGGTCGGGCGCGAGGCCAGCGCCCAGCTTGGCCGCCACACGGGGCGACAGATCGCGGCCCTGCGCCGTGGCGCTGAACACCGCGAAGCCATAGCTGCCCGTGCCGAGGCGCTGGGCCAGCGTCGCGGCCAGTGCTTCCGGGTTGTACTGTGCGAAGCCGGCATGCTCGAGCACGAGCACGTTGTCAGCGCCGTACTGCGCGAGGGCCTCGGCCTTGGCGCCGATACCGGCCGCGCCGGCCAGCACCGCGTGCACGTTGCCACCGCCCGAGAGGTCGGCAATCTGGCGGGCGGCCGTCACCGCTTCGTAGGCGACCTTACGCAGCTCACCGCTGCGGACTTCTGCAAAAACGAGAACGTTGGCCATGGTCAGAGCACCTTCGCTTCGGTCTGAAGGAGATTCACCAGCTCCGGCACCGCGGCCGCGCTGTCACCCAGGACGCGGCCAGCGGCACGCTCGGGCGGGAGCACCATCTTCTGCACAGTCACGCGGGCTTCGCCCAGCTGCGCCGGCTTCACATCGAGCGTCTTCTTCTTGGCCGCCATGATGCCCTTGAGCGACGGCAGGCGTTCCTTGTTCAGGCCGTCGTCGATCGTGAGCAGGGCGGGCAACGGGAACTCCACCACCTCGCTGGCGCCTTCGAGTGCGCGTTCAGCGCGACCCGTCTTGCCGCTGATCTCCAGGCGGAAGACGTTCGTGACGCACGGCAGATCGAGCAGTTCGGCGACCATCGGGCCCGTCATCTGGTTCATGGAGTCGACCGCGATGCGGCCGAACAGCACCAGATCGTAGCCGCCGTCCTTGAGCTCAGCGGCAAGGGCACGGGCGACGGCGAGACCGTCGGCCGGCGTGGAGGCTGCCTGCAGCAGGATGCCGCGATCGGCACCCATCGCGAGCGCCTTGCGGATCTGTTCCTGCGCCGCATCAGGACCGAGCGAGATCGCGACGACCTCACCCGCGTTGCCGTTCTTTTCCTTGAGCTGCAGGCCGGCTTCGATCGCCCACAGATCGAAGTCGTTGACGTCGTATTTGAGTCCAGCGTCGTCCACCCGGGTCCCGTCCGCCGCAATGGCGAACTTGGTTTCCATCACGGGCACGCGCTTGATGCACACGGCGATCTTCACCGCGGTCGCTCCGTTCGAGAGTCAGGGAAGAAACAAAGAGGCACAGGGGAAGCTAGAGAGCGTCCACCCGTCGGGCAATGCGACGGTATCGTCACATTTATGCTGCTTTACCCGAGGGAATACGACCCAAAGGCATGGGACGTTCGATTGAATTCAATGGTCGAGGTCGTTTAGATTTCCAAATACGTCGGTAGCGTCGCATTCTTGACCTCCCTGAGGGGTCAATCGTCGACATCGAGAGACGTGTTGTTTTCCAAAGGGTGGCCCTCTGGCAGGCCCGACCAGCCCCAATGATCATGCTGCGCTCATTCCGCACCACTGCACTGTCCAGCCCCGCGATGTCGCGGGCGGTCCCGGCGAGCGATCGCCGTCGCACCGCACTGCTGATCGCCGGGTTTGCTGTTTTTGCCCTCGCACTGCTGGCCGCGCCGCTGTCGCAGGCCAACGCTCAGGGGCTCACCAACTACAACGTCTTCACGTTCGGCAGCTTCTCACAGCAGAACACCGAAGTGAATGGCACCCTCGCGGTGGGCGGCGCGCTCAGCATGACGGGCGCGGCGGTCGGTGCGAAGCTGCCCGGCCCTGTAGCCAACGGCGCCCTCGTGGTGGCCGGCGCGGCCCAGATCACCAATGGTCAGGTCTACAACGGGAAGAGCTACTTCGCGGCTGATCCGGCGCTGACCAGCGCGACGGTTGCCGGCAAGACGGTGGGTGCCCCTCTGCCCGTGGACTTTGTGGCCGAGTACACCCGACTGACGGGCCTGTCCACGCAGATTGCCGCACTCACGCCCACCACGACCGCCACCTCGCAGTGGTCGCAATTGTGGTTCTATGGCACGGGCGACGTGAACGTGTTCGAGATCTCGGCAGCCTCGCTGGCTGCCGCGACCGGTGGCTATCACTTCTATGCGCCGCCGGGTGCCACGATCATCGTCAACGTCACCGGTTTCGACGGCAAGACGCTGTTCGCCAACACCGGCTTCAACTTCTGCACCACCGCTACCAACAGCACGCAGTTCGGCGGATGCGGCCAGGTGAACTCCGACAATCCCGGTGGCCTCGCGTCGCGACTGCTGTGGAATCTCAACAGCTCGACGAACGCGACGGTGAATTTCAACGGCAGCATGCGCGGTTCGGTGCTCGCACCGAACGTGGCACTGGCCGCCGGCTACGGCTCGTGCAACGGCGACTTCGTGTTGCGCAGCGCGACCAGCAACTGTGAGTTCTATCGCAACAGCTACGCAGGGTACCTGCCCACCACCCAGATCCCCGAGCCGTCGACATTGGCGCTGGTGGGTGCTGGCGTGGCAGCCTTGTTCTTTGCGCGGCGGCGGCGCTCGCGCTGATCGCGCGAGAGCTGTGCATCACCGAAGACGAAGGCGGTCGCCAGATATCTGGCGACCGCCTTCTGTCATTTCAGCACCCGCACTGGCGGTGGTTCTCAGCCGCGCGTGTTGGGGTTGGCCAGGAGCTCCGCGTCTGGTAGCGGCCAGCACCGCTGGTCACCGTACACGCCGCCCTTGGCGTACGCCGTGCCCGTGGTGGGCACCAGCGCAGGATTGAAACGGCGCACGTCGAACCAGCGATTGCCCTGCAGGAACAGCTCCCGCCGACGCTCCTCGGCCACTGCGTCATTGAAATTCGCCGTCTCCTGCGCCGTGAGCGCCGGCAACGCCACACCAGTGCGAGCCCGAAGCGCATTCAGGATCGCAATGCCTTCAGCGCCACCACGCGCCTCAGCGAGGATGAGCTGACTCTCGATGCCGGACGCGATCGGATAGCTCGCTGTGAGACTCGCGAACTTGTTCTGGGTCCACAACTGATTCACCTGATCCGACGCTAGGCGGTTCTGGTTGGTCAGCGAGACACGCGGGTCGTTGAGCGTACGATAGGCCGTCGCCACGGTCACCGAAAACGATTGATTGTTCTGCTGAAAGACGCGGTTGTTACGACGCCCCACGGTGGCGTCCGACGTGGCGTTGTATACGAAGGCCACAGGTACCCGTGCCGCATCCTCTGCTGCGCCCGTGCGATTGGCCTTGTTGATGCGCGCTCTTGCCCGCCCTGCATAGGCGAGATTCAGGATTGCGGCGTCATTGGCCGCCGTTGCCGCAGCGATGGCCTTGGTGAACCGCACTTCGGCGGAATCGAAGAGTTGGGCGGGTGTCAGCGACGGCCCCACATTGATCGTGCCGCTGCAAAACCCCTCACCCAGCAGGATCAGGCTGAATCCGGCCATCGCCGAATTGACGGCAATGAGACGCTGGCGGTTGGGCACCTGCGCATCGCTCCACTCTTCCAGCTTGGTCACCGCCTGATCGTTCGTGTAGCGTGCTGTGTTGATGGGCGTGAAGACGCCAATGTTCTCACAGTTGGACGTGGAGTAGGTGGCATCGACCGCCAGGATATTCCGCCGGTCATAACTCCAGCGTGCTGCGGTCTGCGTGGCATCGAACAACTCTCCGGCAGCCATCCCGCTGGCCACGGCATATGAGCCGAGGGCACATTCGTAGTCGGCGACGGCACTGGAGGAGATCAATGCCGCGTTGGCCGGCACCAGATACGCATCCTCGGCCAATCGACTGGGTGTTTGCACACTCAGCAGGCGATCGAACCCGCTGCATGCGGCGGTGACCAATACGGCCAGGACCGCCGTCACGACCTTCATCGTCATGGTTTTCATGATGATCAGAAGTTGAAGTTGACGGTGGCCACGAACTGACGAAGCTGCGGCAGTACGTTCTGCTCCCACTGCCCGAATGCGCCGCCTCGCGTGCCGCCATTGAACGAGGCCTCGGGTTCGATGCCGGGGAAATTGGTCCACAAAGCGAGGTTGCGACCGGCGATGGTCACCGAGGCGCGGCTCGCGCCAAGCGTGCTCGCAAAACGCGCGGGCAGCGTGTACGTGGCGGAGAGCTCACGGAGACGCATGAAGCTCGCGTCGGAGATGAGGTGATGCGTGTACGCCGTGCCAGCCTGCACCGCACCAAGCAGCGCCTTGTCTTCCACTTCATCGGGGTAGTAGAGCTCACGGCACAGCACGAATGCTCCGCAGCGCACACGGTAGTTGCCATCGAGTTTCTTGTAACCGCCGCGCCAGTCGAGGAAGCTGTTGATACGCAGATTGCCGAACAGTGTGAGCCCTGCCGTGAATGAACCTTCGGATGTGGGCACCGAGTTGCCAAGGAACACGCGCGGCGCCGAGGCGCAGGCGACCGTGGCACCCTTGCCGTCATCGCACATCAGATTGGTGGCACGCTTGGTGGTGGCGTCATATCCGGCACTCACCACCCGTCGATCCCACCAGGCACCAGGCGCGTAACCCACACGATGCGCCACGTTGCTGGAAAGCGAGACAAAGTCCGTGCCCGCACCCAGCGAGGCGATGTTGTAGTGATTCGTGGAGCCGCTCAACGTGAGATCCAATGCCAGCCGGTCTCCACGAATGGGCGTACTGCGCACGATCCATTCGATACCGTTGCGGTCGACCTGCCCGGCGTTGAAGAGCTGCAAGCCCGGGAAGCCGTTGGACGGTGGCGCCTGTCGCGAGAGAATGGCGTCCTTGGTGTTGCCCTTGAAGTACGTGAGTTCGATGGCCAGACGATCGTTCCACATACCCGCGTCGAGACCGGCTTCAAACTCGGTACTGCGCTCGGGGCCGAGGTCGGGATTGCCGGCCGACGACGGTGTCAGAAACCCACCCGCTGCCGTGTACGTGCGAATGGCGTCGAACGCACCGGGCTGCAAACCGCTGGCACCGTACGCGGATCGCACGCGGAGCATGTTGAACATCGACGGGATGCTGAGCGACGGTTCATCACTCACGACCCACGATGCGCTCAGCTTGGGGTACGTGACGGCATCGAAGTTGGTGCCGAACGCCGAGTTGTCGTCGGTACGAATGGCGCCAGTGAGAAACAAGCGGTCGTTCCACACCACCTGCTGCTGCACAAAGGCACCGACAGTGTTGTTCTGGAACAGCTCGTCCGTACCCACATTGCGGATGGACGCCGACGCGATCGACGTGAGACCGGCTGCCGGGAATGTCGACCCGCTGATGCCGCGCAACCGTGACTGCCGCATGTAGATCTGGCCGCCCGCCGAGGTGACCGACTTGAACGCCGACGTGAGCGAGAAGCTCGCGTTCGCGACATAGTCGTACGACGTCACGGTCACATCGCGCATGGAGGCCGAGATGGACCCAGACGTGGGTGGCCCGCTGCTGGCGAACGATGCATAGGTCGCCCCCAGAATGTCGTTGCGCGGCGTGCGCTCTTCATTGTTCTCGGCGAGACGATCAATACCGAGGATGAGGCGATGATTGAGCCACGACGTGGGCCGGTTCGCTATCTGGAAGCTGGTGGTGAAACGGTCCGCATCCTGGAAGAGGTCGTAGGCCTGGTAGTAGATGTTTGGCGGCCCGGAACGGAAACCGAGCTGCGGATTGTTGGGTGCGCGCGTACTCACACCCACACCACCGTACAGGAAGCTCGGCGACGCATAGTAAGTGGCCCACGTGGCGCCACCGCCGCCCGCCTCGTATGGCAGGTATGTACGGCCGGAGGTGTAGCCGAGGCTCGTCTGCAGATCGATGGAAGGAGACGGATTGGCTTGCACATTGACGCGCAGATTCATGCGACGCAGGCGATTCACGCGCTCAGCGCCGCGATTCTCCTCATAACCACCACCCGCGTAGTAGCGGACGGTGGAGCCGCCACCAGCGAGCGAGAGCTGGATGTCCTGCAACTCGCCGGTCGTGAAGATGTCGTTGCCGAAGCGCGCATTGAGCGAGTCGTTGAGCTGGCGGGTGGAGATCGTCACCGTGTCCAACGCAGTCGTACTGCCCGCGCGTGGTACCGTGCCGTAGTTGTCCTCGAAGCGCGTGAGCCAGTTGGGCACCCAACTCGTGCCACCACGCGCCACGAGGTTCCACACCGGCCGACCGGCAGCGCCCTTCTTGGTGATGATCTGGATGACACCGTTGGAGGCTTCAGTGCCGTAGAGTGTTGCAGCCGCTGGGCCCTTGATGACTTCGATGCTTTCGATGTCATCGGGACTGAAGTCGTTCCACCGCGAAATGGACGCCGAACCGAACGCCTGGTTCGCCGGTCCCGACGCCTGTGTATTGTCGACACGCACGCCGTCCACGTAGATGAGGGGATCGTTGGACAGCGAAAGCGACGACGCACCACGCACGCGAATGCGCGAACCCGTACCCACCTGACCAGAGCTGGCCGTGATACTCACGCCGGATGCACGTCCGTTCAGCAGTTCCTGAAAGGAGTTCACCGGTTGCGTCGCCACCACTTCGGCGGCATTCACGGTGGTGACTGCATTGCCGATCGCACGCTTCTCGGCGATACCTGCCGTGCCGGTGGTCACCACCGAGGTGAGTTCCATCGCGCGTTCGATGAGTCCGACGCGGACATCGGTGGCACCGATCGCCGCGCTCATGGTGCGGGACTGGAAACCGATACGCCGAATGGTCAGCTCCACGTTGCCACTGCCCGTCAGCCCAACCAACCGAAAGCGTCCGGCGGCGTCTGTTGTTGCGCCGACATTGCGGCCTTCCACGGCAACCTGCGCATCACTGACGGGTGCACCACTACGATCATTCACCACGACACCTGCAATCACTCCGGTACTTTGCCCACCACTTTGCGCCTGCAACGGAACCCGGTCCGGTTTGAAACTCATGAGGCATGCTGCGAACAGCATACCCAACATGCGAACCGGTGAGCGACGGTGTTGCGGGAGGCATGTACGGCACCTCGCCAACATTCTGACGGACTGCTCCATGCGATTGCTCCTCGACAAGGTAGGACTGTTTTCGCAGAACCTACCTCGCTGGCGTTCGCCGGCAAGCAAGCGTGCCCATCATGTCACAACGCCCGCATCGAGAGTCTCGACGCGGGCGTTGTGCAATACACAGCAGTGAGAAACTCAGCTCACTTGAATGCGTTCAAGCCGGTGAGTGCCTGACCCAGAATCAGCGAGTGCACATCGTGGGTGCCTTCGTATGTGTACACGCTCTCGAGATTGGCCATGTGTCGCATCGCTGAGTATTCAGCGAGAATGCCATTCGCGCCGAGCAGGCGTCGCGTTTCGCGGGCGATGTTGGTGGCGATATCGCAGTTGTTGCGCTTGGCGAGCGACACCTGCACCGGCGTGAAGTTGCCAGCGTCCTTGAGGCGTCCGAGGTGCAGCGACACGAGCTGACCCTTCACCAGTTCGGTGAGCATGTCGGCGAGGCGCACCTGCTGGATCTGGAAGCCGCCGATGGGCTTGTCGAACATCACGCGGCTCTTCGAGTACGAGACCGCCTCTTCGAGGCAAGCCATCGCGGCGCCGAGTACGCCCCACGAGATGCCGTAACGCGCCTGCGTGAGGCACATGAGCGGGCTCTTGAGACCGTTCGAATGCGGCAGGATGGCGTCGGCCGGGAGATGCACGTCCGAGAGTACGAGTTCCGACGTATCGCTGGCGCGCAGCGAGAGCTTGCCCTTCTGGTCACGCGCCTGGAAGCCCGGCGTGTCAGTGGGCACGATGAAGCCGCGGATGGAGCTGTCGTCGTTGCTGTCACCGGTCTTGGCCCACACCACGGCCACGTGCGCCTTGGAGCCGTTGGTGATCCACATCTTCGCGCCGTTGAGGATCCACGATCCATCGGCCTGCTGGCGCGCGCGCGTGATCATGCCCGAGGGATTCGATCCGAAATCCGGCTCGGTAAGCCCGAAGCAACCGATGTATTCGGCCTTGGCGAGCTTGGGCAGATAGTGGCGCTTCTGCTCTTCCGAACCGAAGGCAAAGATCGGGTACATCACCAGCGCGCCCTGCACCGAGGCGAACGAGCGGATGCCCGAGTCCCCGCGTTCGAGTTCCTGCATGATGAGACCATAGGCGACGCTGGACAGGCCCGCGCACCCATACTCCTCGGGCAAATTCGCGCCCAGCACGCCGAGCTCGGCGAGCTCCGGAATCAGCTCGTCTGGGAAACGGCCTTCGACGTAACAGTCACCCATGACGGGGATGAGCTTTTCGTCGACGAACTGGCGGATGGTGTCGCGAATGGCGCGTTCTTCTTCCGTGAGGGCCGCATCGATGTTGAAGAGATCGGCCGCATGGGCCTTCAGGTCGACGGACGGCAGGGCCGGCACGGCTCGCGCGAGGAGGGGATCGGAGGCCATAGGGATGCGGAAGGCGGGGCGGAAAAGGGACGGGCTGTCCTGTTGTGACGGCGAAATGTAGTGACCCGGTATCGCCTCGGCAGGGAATGGCCGGGATTGGTTGACACTTTGTGGTTTCGGCGGTCGTATCCGCCTTGGACAGTTCTTTCGCTGTCACTATCCAAAAACTAGAGGACTTCGATGCGTCGCTTGCAGTTGTTCAGTTTCGCCTTGCTCGCACTGGCCGGATGCTCGGGCGGTGGAGACGGCGATGGCGGGCCTGTCACCCCGCCGCCCACACCGACGATTGCCATTCAGGCATCGCCTGCGACTGTTTCCGTTGCGCGCGGTGCGAGCGCAACGACCACTGTGACACTCACCCGCGGCGGCAACTACACGGGCGCGGTACAACTCACCACCAGCACGACGCTGCCCAGCGGCGTGGCGGTGACGTTCAATCCCGCTTCACTGTCATCGGCCACCACCACGTCGGTGGCGACGATTACGGCCAGTGCGACGGCCACCGGCGGCGCCGTTCAGATCATTGCGTCCGGACCGGGCGTGACGAACGCCACGGCCAACGTGACCGTGGAGGTGCCGACGCCGTCGATCACGTTCACGGCCACCCCTGCCACGGCGTCCATCACGCAGGGCGCATCGCAGAATATCGGGCTCACCATCGAGCGGGCAGGTGGCTTCACGGGCGCTGTGACGGTCGCGGCAACGGGCCTGCCCACTGGCGTCACCGCGCCGAACGTCACGATCGCAGCTGGTGCCACGACCGGCACCATGGTGCTCACCGCCAGCGCCACGGCACCTGCTGTCTCCGCGACGGCCGTGACGCTGGCCGCTTCGGGTACCGGTGTGACGACGCAAAATCGCACGGTCACCCTCACCGTAACCTCCGCGACGGCCAATGGCTTCTCGCTGACGGCCGTGAACCCGGCCCTCAGCATCACGGCCGGCCAGACACGCACCACAGACATCACGCTCAACCGCACAGGGACGTTCACGGGTGCGGTGGCGCTGACGGTGGATGGCGCACCGGCGGGCGTTACGGCGACCGTGGCTCCCACTTCAATTGCGACTGGCGCCAACTCGGCCACGCTGTCGGTGGTCACCACGGCGGCCGCGGTTCCAAGCACGTTCAACCTGACCATCACGGGCGCCGGCACAGGTGTGACTCCAAACCCCACCACGACGGTGGCGGTCACCATCGCAGCGGCCCCAGGCATCTCGGTCGCCACCAGCCAGCCGACGGTCACCACCGCAGCCGGCACATCAGGTGGAGCCACCATTACCCTCACGCGCCTGGGCGGGTTCACGGGTGATGTCGCTCTCACGACCACCGGTGCTCCTGCGGGCGTCACGCCGACGTTCTCGCCGGCCACGCTCACCGCTGCGACGCCGACATCGGCGCTCAGCTTCACCGTCGCCTCGACGGTGGCACCGAACACGTACCCGATCGTGGTCAGCGCCAGCGGCGCGCTCCCCGGCGGTGGCACCACCAACGCGCAGGTCACGGTGAATCTCACCGTCACCGCCGCGCAGAGTTACACCATGGCCGCCAGCGCCGTGACCCTGCAGCAGGGCGGCACGGGCACCAGCACGGTGACCATCACCCGCGCGGGTGGCTTCACGGGCGCAGTGAACCTCGCGGCCACCAACTTGCCCTCGGGCGTGACGGCGACCTTCAATCCGGCAGCGCCGACCGGCAATACGTCCACGGTGACGTTCACGGCCACGGCGGGCGCCACGACGGGCGCATTCACCGGCACGATCACCGGCACCGCGACCGGTCTGGCCAACGTCACCACCACGGTGGCGGGCACGGTCACGGCAACTGGCGGTGGCAGCGGCAACGTGACGGCCCGCTTCTGCGATGCGACCGAGTACCCCCTCTGGGTGGCATACCGCAGTGGTACGACCGGCGCATGGACCCGTGCCACGGCTGGCGCCAACCAGACCTACAGCTTCAGCATCACGGGTGTGGGCGGCATGGCGTGGGCGAAGCCCGATGGCAACAACGGCTTCGCGGTGACTGTGTACTACGGCTCGGCGCAGGAACTGACGACCTACGGCCTCGCCGAGTGCACCAACAATCCGGAGAGCGGCAAGACCCTGAACGGTACGTTCGCTGGTCTCAGCGGCGCGCTGCAGTCGGGCCAGGTCAGCATCGGCGGCGCCTTTGCCCAGTCCACCTTCGGCCAGAATGGCTTCAACCTCACGGGCGTGGCGCAGGGCAATACCGACCTCATCGCCTTCCGTGCCAGCACCACCATCAACGGCTCATCCGTCGCCATCGTGCCGGACAAGGGCATCCTGCGACGGAACGTGAACTACGCCAGCGGCAGCACGATTCCGGTGATCGACTTCAACTCGAGTGAAGCGTTCTCGCCGGGCACCGCTCAGGTGACGGTCACCAATCCGTCGGGTGGGCTGCTGACGGTCATTGCCACCTTCCAGACGGGCAACGGCACGTTCGGTGGGTTCTCCTTCGGCAATCTCACGGGCGGCTCGGGAGCGACCAACACGGTGTACGGCCTCCCGTCCAACCTGACGCAGGCGGGTGACTTCCACCTCGTGCAGGCCACATCCACCGTGATCGTGAACAATCTCCCGGTGTCGTCGCGCTCGGTCACGCTGTTCAACCGCAACCTCGGCGACAAGAGCATCACCCTCGGCCCCGACCTGGCCATTACCGGCAGCGGTCTGGTGACCATTGCCACCGCGCCTTACGCCCGCCTCCGGGTGAGCGGCTCCTGGCAGTCCGATTACGGCGACATGCTGTTCGGCACCTTCTCGCAGACAGTGGGCGGCGTGAATCGCTACTGGGGCGTCTCGGCGACTCGCGCCTACTTCGCCGGAGCATCGACGTATGAGGTGGAAATGCCTGATTTCAGTGGAGTCGCCGGGTTCGACAACAACTGGGGCCTGCGCGCCGGCACGTCGGTGTCGTTCGGCGCGATCGCCTACAGCGCTGGCGGCGCGACGGCGACCACGGAAGGCCTGACCGTGCGCTCGGCCGCCGTGTACGGCACCCGCACGCCGTGACGGATTCGGTGGCGGGAGAGTCTGCCTCTCCCGCCGCCGTGTCTCGTGTGCAGAACAACGAAAGGCCACGACGAATGTCGTGGCCTTTCGTTCTGACCGACTGCACGCGTGAGACGATCAGCAGGATGGGATCAACTCGTTCCCGCTCGGCGTTTCCTCTCCAGCGGCGTCACATCCCGGCGGGCCGCCGGCGTGATTCCCACTTCACGCGCCTTCTGACGGAACTCGCTGCCGTGGTCCACCACGCGCCCTGTCTCATGCTGCCACTGATGCACCATCTCGTGCAGCAGGGTGTGCATCGCCTCCCGCCAGCCGTGCCGGGTGATGTGCGTGCGTGACAGCACGATCTCCGGCGGCGTGTGCTTCGAGCCGGGATCAAAGTGCCCGAGTCGCGTCGCCATGCGACTGGACAGGCGCACAGGGATGCCGTGCAACGATCCCGCGAACCACTGCACATTGAGTTGACGATGTGCTTCGGCCAACTGTGCCAGCATCGGCAGATCGCCAGGACGGGCCGGTTCGCGGCGACGCGGCGCCGGCGCACGCTCCACGTCATGCGCGAGAATCACATCACGCGCCGCCTGACGCTCGGCTTTCGTGCGGGCAATCGCAAATGCCACGACGGCGCGCAACACCCGCTCGGGTGCGTCGGCATACCCTTCGTGCACCCGCAACGTACGACCGATGAGTGACACCATCACCGTGCGTGTGCGCATCAGCACCAGACCATCCACCCCACGCAGTCCCAGGTCCTGCAAGCGGGAGAACAGCACCGCCGTTCGCGCGCGGACCGCGGTACGCCCACGAGCGGGACGCGGTTCCTGAGGTGGCGCCTCCATCTCCATCGGCGCTGGCACCGCCTCCATGCCGAGCAGTGTCGGCTCGGGCTGGACAGCCAACCTCGCGAACGGGGCCTGCGGCTGCACCGGTGCCACCACCGGAAGAGGCACATCCGCCATCGGCACAACCTGCATCAGCACCATCGGCGACACCGCATGCAACGGTGTCGCTTCAGGCGCGCTGACCGGCGCGAAAAAATCGAATCCGAGCTGCGACGTGCGGTCGTGGGGCATCCCGTTGAAGATGATGCCCCACCGCTCAGGCGGGAAGCTCCGCACGCACGGTATCCACCAGCGATCGCAGCGCGGCGATCTGGTCGCCGACAATGTCATGTCCCACGCCGGGGTAAATACGCAGTTCCGTCTGCGCACCCAGCGCTGCGAAGTACTCGGCGGCACGCCGTACCAAATCCTCCGGGATGTGCGGATCGGCATCGCCACATGCCAAAACCACCTGCGTACCGGTCAATGCGCTTGCCCGTGCCGGATCGGCCACGCGCGGCAAGGTGGGATCTCCCACCAGCGCACCCGCCATCGCCACCACGCCGCCCACCGGCGCCTCGCCATGTGCCGCGGCGCGCGCCACATACTCGAGACTCAGACAGGCGCCCTGCGAAAAACCCACGAGGATGGTGCGCGCCGCCGGAATTCCGGCAGCGGCAGCCATCGCCACGGCACTGCCTACCGCGCTCAGTGCACTGTCCAGCCACGGCTGGTTCTCTTCCTGCGGTGCAAGAAACCGATTGGGATACCAACTGTTGCCGCTCGCCCGCGGCGCAATGAGCGCGGCATCCAGTGCCCGTGCCGCTCGCGCCACAGGCACCATACCGTCTGCGGTTCCCCCACGGCCATGCACCAGAATCAGTGCCATGCGAGCGTCGGACAGCGGTGCCCCATCGAGCACCGGCGCCAGCCCCGCGTGTGGCCCGGAGATAGACGTGAATGTCACGACGCGCCTCCGGTACCATTGGCTTCGGACACCGACAGTCGCCGCGCATACCCTCTCATGCCCTTTTCAGCATCATGGCCATCGTGCGGCCATGGTGCACGATCAAGTGGCGTGAGCGCGGGTTCGATGCGAGCCCGCTGCTCCTCGAGCCAGGGCGGCAGACGCAGGGTGTTGCCCGTCGTCGCGACCGGCTCATCGACGAGGAAGCCAGGCCCCATCGTGGCCAGTTCCACGATGTGCCCATCGGGATCTCGCGTGTAGATGCTCTTGAAGTACACCCGGTCCAGCACCGGCGACACCTGAATGCCCGCCTCGAGCAGCCGGTCGCGCATCTCGAGCTGCACGCTCTCGTTGGCCACCGCCAGCGCATAGTGGTGCGTCTGCCCGGTGCCCATGTGTGAGCGTCGTTCCGTGGCCGGACGCTCCAGATACGTCACCAACGAACCGGGACGCGCATCAGGCAGCCCCCAGCTCCAGTGGCGCGTGCCGGGATCGTCGAAATTTTCGGTCTTCTTCACCAGTGACATGCCAAGGATCTGACCCAGGAACTGATCGGTGATCTCGATGTCGGATGTCATGGCCGTCAGGTGGTGCATGCCACGTGTGAGTGACATCGCCGCATCGATGACAGGCACCGGCTCCGGCCAGGTGATCGCGGCAATCGCCGCTTCGTCGCGTCCCCCGGCGATCAGCGCCGCAGGCGGTGTGCGCTGCAGGATCTCACCCGACTGCTCGTTGAAGAGCATCCCCGGGCCGTCAGTCGCGATCTCGATGATCACGCCGTCGGGGTCACGGAAGTAGATGCTGGTAAAATACTCGCGATTCCACGGCCCACGCACGCGGATGCCGAGGTCGGTGAGGCGACGCTTCCAGCGCAGCAGCGCGTCCTGGTCGGGTACGCGCAATGCAATGTGATGCGTGCCGCCGATGCCCGTGCGGCCCCGCGGCGCCCGCGGCCATTCGAAGAACGTGATGACCGTCCCTGCCCCGCCGGTTTCGTCGGCGAAATACAGGTGGTAGCTGCCCGGGTCGTCGAAATTGACCGTCGTCTTCACGAGACGGAGACCCAGCACGCGGGTGTAAAAGTCGACCGTGCGCTGCGCATTCTGCGCAACGAGGGTGACATGATGAAGTCCGAGAATCGACATGGTACTGCCTCCTGCTCCTGGAGCGAGATTTATCTTAGAACTAAGATATTATCCCGGCGCCCACTGTCAAGCAGGATTTCAACAGTTCAGGAATGGCGGGGCATCGAGGCGCGGGCCGGACCGGCGATGAAGCTACCGTCCAGATAGGTCCACGCCGAGACGGTGACGTCGGTGGGGGTGGCCTCGATGATGTTGAGCGCGCTGGCCCGTCGGCCGCGCATGCGGCGGGAGAGCGTGTTCGCCGCGCTGATCACGAACTGGCCGGTGCGGCGCTCCACCACCTCCACGCGCTCCTCGTGATCGTGTCCCGTGCACACCACGTCCACACCCATGGCGGCGATGCGATCGAGCATGTGCTGCGGGCGTGTCATGCCCCACCGGCGCGACAGGTTGCCCCGCACGACATTGTGATGCACGACCAGCAGCCTGAGATCTCCGGCAGGGCTTTCGGCGAGGCGATCGGCGGCATGATCCAGCTGCCTGTCGGTGAGCCCGCCCTTCACGCGCCAGTCGCGCGGATACCACGTCATGGCGGCGGGCAGCATGCCCCACGCCGAGTTCAGACCGACGATCGAGAGGCCAGGCAGACGCAGCACCGGTTCGATGTTGTCATCGATCCAGGCGCGATAGCGCGTGTGCAGTCGCGAGGCGTCACCGGCGCCAAAGGGCGCGTGCCACCAGGCGGTGTCGTGATTGCCAGGGACAGTGAGTACCGGGGCAAAGGCACGAAAAGTGTCCAGCAGCTCGCGTGCCTGTCGGAATTCCCGCTCGCGGGCACGCTGTGAGAAATCGCCCGACACGACAATGGCGTTCCATTTACCGGCGCGGGCGAGGGCCAGCGCTCCGTCCACGTGGGCACCCACGAAAGGGTGCCCACAATGGATGTCGGACAGATGCAGGACGCGCACGAGCGGAGTATCCGTCGGCGCGCCCTGCCCACCTGCGGCGGTTGGTACCGGTTCAGCCAAGTTGAGCGATCACCGCGTCGGTGAATTCGTCCGTGGTGGCCGTACCACCGAGGTCGCGCGTGAGGGCGAGCTTTTCACGGATGGTGCGCTCGAACGCGGTGCGGATGCGCTGCGCGCGCTCATTGTCACCGATGTGCTCGAGCATCATGCAGGCCGCGAGCAGCAGCGCGCCCGGATTGGCGATGTTCTTGCCCGCGATGTCGGGCGCCGTGCCGTGCACCGCCTCGAAGATCGCCGCGGTCTTGCCGATGTTGGCGCCCGGCGCGAGACCAAGGCCACCGACGAGACCGGAGATTTCGTCCGACAGAATGTCGCCGAACAGGTTGGTCGTCACGATGACGTCGAACTGTTCCGGGCGCATCACGAGGTGCATGGCCATCGCGTCGATGATGCGCTCCTCGAACTCCACGCGTCCCGCGTATTCCGCGGCCACCATGCGGCCCACGTCGAGGAACAGGCCCTGCGAGAACTTGAGGATGTTGGCCTTGTGGACCAGCGTCACCTTCTTGCGGCCATGGGCCAGCGCGTACTCGAACGCGTACCGCACGATGCGGTCGGAGCCTTCGCGCGTGATGATGGCCACCGACTCCGCCGCCGCCTTCGGATCGTCCCCGATGCGCACGTAGTGCTCGATGCCGATGTACAGGCCTTCCGTGTTCTCGCGCACCAGCACGATGTCGATGTCATCGAAACGGCCCGGCACGATGGTGTACGCCGGACGGACGTTGGCGTACAGGTCGAACGTCTTGCGCAGGGCCACATTGATCGAGCGGAACCCCTCGCCCACGGGCGTTTCCAGCGGCCCCTTGAGGGCCAGGCGCGTGCGCTTGATCGAGTCGAGCGTGGCCTCGGGAATCGGATCATTCCAACGGGCCACACCGGCCATACCGGCGACCTGACGGTCCCATTCGATGTCGGCGCCTGCGGCAGCCAGAATGCGGACGGTGGCTTCGGCAATGGACGGACCGATGCCGTCGCCGGGGATGAGCGTTACGGGAGTAGGCATGACTGGACAGGAACGATGGCGAGCAAGGAATGGGACCGACGACAAGTCTAGCGACCCAACGTCCCCCATGGTGCCCCCAACGCCCACTTCCGGGTCGGCGTTCATTGACAATGGCTGGTGCGCGAGCGCATTAACGAACGCGTACGGTCATCTCACCTTGCGGACCTCCCTCCCTCCCCCGCCGCGTGTCACGTCTGCTGAAATACCTTCCCTGGATCGGCCTGGCCCTTCTTGGTGCCGGCGCGCTTGCCATGATCGCGCTCAACCGAGGAGAAAAGATCAGCGCTGCCTGGCTCCTCACGGCCGCGGTCTGTGTCTACCTGATCGGGTACCGGTTCTACAGCCGGATCATCGCCAGCGACATCTTCGCCCTCGACCCGACGCGGGCCACCCCGGCCGAACGTCTGGATGACGGCCGAGACTACGTCCCGACCAACAAGTGGGTGGTGTTCGGCCACCACTTTGCGGCCATCGCCGGTCCCGGACCGCTGGTCGGTCCCACCCTCGCGGCGCAATTCGGCTTCCTGCCGGGCGCGCTGTGGATTCTCGTCGGTGTGGTGCTTGGTGGCGCGGTACAGGACTTCGTGATCCTGTGCGCGTCCGTGCGTCGCGACGGCAAGTCGCTCGGCCAGATGGCGAAGGACGAGATCGGCCCCCTCGCTGGTACCGTGGCGTTGGTGTCCATCCTCGGCATCATGGTCATTCTGATCGCCGTGCTGGCACTCATCGTCGTGAATGCCCTGCGCGACAGCGCCTGGGGTACGGTGACGATTGGCCTCTCCATCCCCATCGCGATGCTGATGGGTGGCTACCTGCGCTGGGTGCGACCCGGTGCGGTGCTCGAAGCCACGGCTGGCGGTCTCGCACTGCTGTTCCTGTCGCTCTACATCGGCAAGTGGGTATCGGAGTCCGCTGAGTGGGCGCCGGTGTTCACACTGAGCGGCACGACGCTGTCGTTCTCGATCATGATCTACGGCTTCTTCGCCTCGGTGCTGCCGGTGTGGATGCTGCTGGCGCCTCGCGACTATCTGTCGGCGTTCGTGAAGATCGGCGTGGTGGCCGCGCTTGGCATCGGCATCCTGTGGGTGCTGCCCGATATGGAAATGCCGCCGATCACGAAGTTCATCGACGGTACCGGACCGGTGTTCGCGGGCAAGCTGTTCCCGTTCGTGTTCATCACGATTGCCTGTGGTGCGATCTCGGGCTTCCACGCTCTGATCTCCTCGGGTACGACGCCCAAGCTGCTGCGTCGTGAGCCGGACGCCCGTCTGATTGGTTACGGCGGCATGCTGATTGAGTCGATGGTGGCCATCATGGCACTCATCGCCGCCTGCGTGCTCACGCCGGGCATCTACTTCGCGATCAACTCACCGGCGGCCGTCATCGGCACGACGGCGATGAGCGCGGCTGACACGATCAACGGGTGGGGCCTGTTCGCCACGATCACGGCGGCCGATCTCGAGCTGCTGGCCAAGCAGGTGGGTGAGCACTCGCTGCTCTCGCGCACCGGTGGCGCGCCCAGCCTCGCGGTGGGCATGGCGCACCTGTTCTCACGCGCGCTGGGCGGCGACGGTGCGATGGCGCTCTGGTACCACTTTGCCATCATGTTCGAAGCGCTGTTCATCCTGACCACGCTGGATGCCGGCACGCGTGTCGGTCGCTTCATGCTGCAGGACCTGCTGGGCAACATCTACAAGCCCCTTGGTCGTGTGGCGTGGTATCCGGCGGTCGTGATCTGCTCGGCGCTGTTCGTGATGATGTGGGGCTACTTCCTGTACCAGGGTGTGACTGACCCCCTTGGCGGCATCAACTCGCTATGGCCGCTGTTCGGCATCTCGAACCAGCTGCTGGCGACTGTGGCCCTGTGCGTGGGCACGACGGTCATCATCAAGATGGGCAAGGCCAAGTACTCGTTCGTGACGATCATCCCGCTGGTGTGGCTGGTGATCGTGACGTCGACGGCCGGTCTGACGAAGATCTTCTCCAGCGACCCCAAGCTCGGCTTCCTCTCGCATGCCCGCATGCTGACCGAGCAAATCGCGAGTGGCACGTTGCCGGCGAACATTCCGTCACCGGCCGCGGCGCAGCGCATGATCTTCAACGATCGACTCGACGCCGCGATCGCCGCCTTCTTCCTGCTCGCGGTGGTCGTGATTCTCGCGTCGTCCATCCGTCAGTGGCTGGCGGTGACGTCCGGCAAGCAGGCCGTGGGCAGCACCGAAACGCCGTATCAGCGTACCCAGCTGACGGGCGCCTGATGGGTCGCTGACGCGACATCGCAGGATGACAAGGCCACGGGGCTTGGCGCTCCGTGGCCTTTGTCATTGGTCCCTCTCGCGCTCAGGGCTTCCGGGCACGATCTTTCCGGGATGTCGCAGGTGAGTCCCGCCTCTCCCGCGTCGCGTGTGACGGGCCTTCCGGGGCCCTGAGGTACCGGTTTCGTGCCGCGGCATCGCAGATGTGTGTGCCGTGGCTCTCCCGCTGCTCCTGCCCTCAAGTCATGTCCACCGGCCCATCCGTTGGCGCATCGCTTTCCGGCGATCCGCTCACTGATCGCGCGAATGCCGTGTCAATGTCGCCGCTCGCGCGGATCCGCCACGCTGTAGAGCGCGTGGCTTCCGTTGTGCGCCGCATCATCGGGGTGCCGGACTACGACACCTACCTCGATCACATGCGTCGCCAGTACCCCGAGTGCACGCCGCTCGACGCCACGGCGTTCGAGCGTGAACGTCTCGCGGATCGCTACACCCGTCCGGGTTCTCGCTGCTGCTGACCGTCTCACCCCTCAAGTCCATGCCCGTCTCTGCCCCCACGCGATCGGCGCCCCGTGCGTCGATCGCGTCTGTCATGGTGTCCCTCGGCGTCACGCTGGCGGGAACCGCGTCCTCGCTGCTGCCCGCGACCCTGTCGGCGCAGGCCCCCGCGTCCGGCTCGTTCGATTTCACCATCGCGAACATCATGCGGGGGCCAGAACACACGGGCCGCGATCCGCAGGGCGCGGCGTGGAGTCCCGACGGTCAGTGGCTGTACTTCCAGTGGGCGCCGGCCGGTGCGCCGTGGAATGAGCCGCTGCGTCCGTATCGCGTGCGCACCACTGCCGGCGCGAAGCCGGAGCTGGTGACGGATGCCCACATGGATAGCGTGTCGGCGGTGCTGGCCGATGGAGTGCTGAGCCGAGATCGCACACGGCGCGCCACAGCGGTGCGTGGCGACCTGTATCTCATCACCGTGCGCACTGGTGCTGTGCGACGCCTCACGCAGACGGCCGCCGCCGAAGCGGATCCGCGATTCACGGCCGACGATCGCTCGCTGCTGTTTCAGCGCGACGGCAATGCGTATGTGCTGGACCTGACCAACGGCGATCTGCGGCAGCTCACCGACGTGCGCAACGGCCCGGCGCCGCGCGATCCCGAGCGTGCCACGGGCATGCGTGGTGAGCTAGAACGTCAGCAGCTCGAACTGTTCGACGTGATTCGCGATCGCCAGCGTGCCGACTCGCTGCAGCGTGCGCAGCGCCTGGCCGCACAGGGGCGTGGCTTGCCCACGGTGTACCTGCCCGCCGGTGAACGTCTGGCATCGCTGAGTGTGTCGCCGTCGCTCAAGTACGCCGTGCTGACCACCGCGTCTGGCCCGGGTGGATTCGGGCCCGGCGGCGGCGGTGGATTCGGTGCACAGGGCGGCGGTCAGGGTGGCGCGGCCGCTGCCGGTGGTGCTGGCCAGCCGCGCAACACGATCGTACCGAACTACGTGACCGCAAGCGGTTTCACCGAAGACATTCCATCGCGTACGAAGGTGGGTGATGTCACCGGTCGGTCACGTGCCTATCGGCTCGACCTGGCCACCGGCCGGCTGCAGCCGCTTGGCATCATCGCCAACAGTCTCGACCGTCCTGCCTCGCAGGTGCGTGTGGCGAGCTGGAAGGCCGACGGATCTGCGGCCCTCATCACGTCGTCCACGCCCGACTTCAAGTGGCGCTATCTCACGTCGGTGAGCGACACGGGCGCGGTGCGTGTGGTGCATGCGCTCAACGACACCGCCTATGTGGGCGGCCCCTGCTCGAACTGCATGGGCTGGCTGCCGAATGGCCGCGTGTGGTATGGCAGCGAAGTGAGCGGGTACGCGCACCTCTACACCGCCAACGCGGATGGCAGTGACACGCAGCCGCTCACCAGCGGCAAGTGGGAAGTGGAGCGTGCCGAGCTCTCGGACGACGGCACGTCGTTCCTGCTGCACACCAGCGAGGAGTCACCGTTCGTGCGTCATGCCTACCGCATGGCCGCCACCGGTGGCCTGCGCACGAAGATCACGCGCGAGCATGGTGGTCACAGCCTCACGCCGAGCCCTGATGGCAAGCGCTTCGCCGATGTGTACTCAGCCAGCAACCTGCCGCCCGAGCTGTATGTGATCAACGCCGATGGCAGCAACCAGACGCGTCTGACGGTGTCCACGTCTGAGGCGTTCCGTTCGCGCACCTGGCTCAAGCCGGCGATCGTGAAGATCCCGGCCAGCGATGGCATCGAGGTACCGGCGCGCATCTATCGTCCGGAAGACATGGGCGTGAAGCCCAACGGCGGTGCGGTGATGTTCGTGCATGGTGCGGGCTATCTGCACAACGTGCACGACTTCTGGAGCACGTACACGCGCGAGTACATGTTCAACCAGTTGCTCGCCAGCAAGGGCTACATCGTGCTCGATGTGGACTATCGCGCGAGCGCGGGCTATGGACGCGACTGGCGTACGGCGATTTATCGCTGGATGGGTGGCCGCGATCTGGCGGACCATGTCGATGCGTCCAAGTGGCTGCAGAAGGAACATGGCATCGATCCCGAGCGCATCGGCCTGTACGGCGGCAGCTACGGCGGCTTCATGACGCTGATGGCGCTGTTCACGGCGCCCAAGTCGTTCGGCGCGGGTGCCGCACTGCGCAGCGTGACCGACTGGGCGCATTACAACCACGGCTACACGGGCGGCATCCTCAACCTGCCGCAGGGCGATACGCTCGCCTATCGTCGCTCGTCGCCGATCTTTTTTGCCGAAGGCCTCGAGGATCCGCTCCTCATGGCACATGGCATGGTCGACACGAACGTGCACTTCCAGGACATCGTGCGTCTGTCGCAGCGCCTGATCGAGCTGGGCAAGACGGATTGGGAGCTGGCCGTGTATCCGGTCGAAGACCACGGGTTCGTGCGCCCCGATTCGTGGACCGATGAATATCGCCGCATCTTCGAGCTGTTCGAGCGCACGATTGGACCGAACGGTAGCAAAGTGAAGAAGTAGGCCACTGAGGTTCTGGGCGGTCCGATGTTCGGTGCTCCAGCATCCGACGCATGGATTCACACTCTTGTCGATCACTGGCGTGGTCGGCAGGAGTGGATCCTCGCTCAGCAAATGACCATTGCCGGCATTGCCTCGCCCACGGGCGGGGAGGGTGCACGCGGCGCCCATATCGAGGCGGCGCTCAGGGCGATCCCTGCCTTTGCCGTCAGCCGGGATCGATACGGCAACGTGTGCGCAGTGGTGTCTCCACACGGGCATACAGCAGCGCCCATCGTGTGCATGGCGCATCTCGATACGGTGTTCGACGCCAATACCCCGCTCGTCGTGCATCGCGACCACTCGATGGTGCGATGCCCCGGCATTGGCGACAACAGTCGCGGGCTGGCGGTATTGCTGGCACTTGCTCACAGCCTTGGCGACGCCGCGACACTGCGTCACCTCACCCGGCCCGTGCACCTCGTCGCCACGGTGGGTGAAGAAGGAACAGGAGACCTTCGCGGTGCGCGCGGCTGGTTCGATGATCGTGTCGATCGTGAGCGTGCACCATCTGCCGTCATCGCCATCGACGGACCCGGCGACGACACCATCGTGCACCGTGCACCGGGTTCGGTGCGACTGCGGATCATGGTGTCGGGGCCCGGTGGGCACAGCTGGACCGATGCCGACACCGCCAACCCCATTCACGCCATCGGGCACATGGTGGCTGGCGTAGAGCGTCTGTCGGCGCAGCGCCCGGCCGGCACGACCGTGGCCGTGACCCGCATCGGCGGCGGGGAATCACTGACGTCCATTCCGACCACGGGTTTGGTGGACATCGACATTCGCGGTATCCAGCAGGACGCTGTCCAGCAATTGCGCGCGTCTGTGCTGTCGATTGCCAGTCAAGCCGTGCGCGATGAGTCTGCACGACACGGCCGTGGGCCACTGACCCAACAGGTCACCGTACTCGGTGAACGCCCCGCTGGCGCCATCGGTGATCACCATCCGCTCGTGCGCGCCGCCATCGTCGCAACGGAGCAGGTGGGTCGCACGGCGCGTCCCGGCATTGCGTCCACGGACGCGAATATTCCACTGTCCCGAGGCATCCCTGCCATCGCGCTGGGTGCTGG
The DNA here is from genome assembly GCF_036405635.1 of Gemmatimonas sp. Taxonomy (GTDB): domain Bacteria; phylum Gemmatimonadota; class Gemmatimonadetes; order Gemmatimonadales; family Gemmatimonadaceae; genus Gemmatimonas. The sequence continues at coordinate 87,773 of NZ_DASWXE010000076.1, forward strand.
AGGTTCAGGCGGCGGTGCGCACACACTGGATGAGTGGTTCGATGATCGGGACAGTCACCGCGGCGTGGAGCGCTTGTTGCGTCTCGTACTGCGCCTTGCCACCGAGCCGTTGTCAGTCAACCAGCTCGAACGCTGAAGCACTCGGCGCGGTGACAAAGAACTGCGACCGCTGCGCCGCGACGGGGTGCGCGCGCACGTAGCGCTCGCGCCAACGCGCCATGAAGGCATCGGCCTGCGCAGCGGGAATCATCGCCCAGACACTGCCGCCAAATCCGGCGCCAAACGCACTGGCCGCGTCGGCGCCCAGATCGCGTGCATAGCGATGGAGATGCACGGTCTCCGCAATCTGGTTCTCCAGCGCCCGCTCGGCACCGAACTGCGAGGCGTCGACCAATGATCCGAATGCGGACAGGTCACTGGACCGCAAAGCATCAGCAGCCTTGGGCACGAGCACAAAGGCCTCTTCGAAGAACTGCTCGAGCCGTGCGCGAAAGTGGTGTGCACTGAAGTCGGGATCCACCGCGAGCTCTGCGGCCGTCATCAAGGCCCGTGGCACATCCGTTGGCACGCCCCCGCCAGCGGCAGCCATGAACGCGCCGTGCAGCGTGCGCACATCATCACCGGTATGACGATTCCAGGCCTGGACCAGGCGATGCGCCGTGCGTGCCACGCGATTGTAGCGTTCCCGTGCCGCGCCCGTCTTGGCTGCCACCACACCACTGACCGCAATGACAAAACGATGACCATCCGGCCAGGGCACGGTCTGCTCGTGAGCCGCCGGAATCCACCGGAACACATCGAGCTGGCCCGGCGCGCAGCAGAGGATGGCCGTTTGATCCTGTGCACCGCCCATCGTACCCACGCCTCGCTCGCCGCCCAACCCCGCGAAATCGCCGCCGTTCTCCAGTGCGCCCACATAGCCAGCGAGCGAGAGACGATCGGTGATGGCTCTCGTCCATCGTGCATCCTGCGTCAGGTCCGCCACTGAGGCCATCGCGACGGTGAGGCCCACGGTGAGTGCGCTCGAACTGGACACACCCGCAGCAGGTGGCAGGTTGCTGGCAATGGCGATATCGGCACCACGCACGGCCCCGCCAAAGTTGCGCATCAATCGGGACACCGTAGTGCGTGGGTAGACGGACCACGGGATTGATCCACGCTGTGGATGACCGATCGCCATGGACACGGTCTCACGGCGACGTGCGTCGCGAATAACGACCATCGCATCGTCGCGGGGTCGCGCCACCACGACCAGCGCGCGCTCCACGGCGCACAGCAGCGAACGCCCACCCGCGTAGTCCACATGCTTGCCCAGCACTTCGATACGCCCGGGCACGAGCCAGGTGCGGCGATCCCGCCGCGGTACGTCCACACGATCGAGCGCTAGGTGTGCGTCTCGCCACAGTTGCTCAGCGGCCTTGGCCGCCTCTGGCGAGAGCGGCGCGTCCGGGAGAGGGTAGGCATCGAGGATGGCTCTGCCCCCCATCACGGCGACGTTCTCCGACTCATCACGCGACGGGATTGACGGACATGAGCCGAGCCGTCACGGATGCGATATCACTCCGCTGCGAGAGATCGAGCACAGGTTCCGCCATCCGGATGGCGCGAATGCGGACTTCCTCGCGCAAGGCAAGCGCCACCGCCTCCGGCAGCTCGTACTCTCCGCGCGTCGAACGCGGCACCCGACGGCACGCATCCACAATATCCGGCGTAACGGCCCAGAGATTCATGCCCACCCATCGGGCCGACGTACCTGCAGGATCCAGACTGTCACCAGGCTTCTCGATGATGCCGCGCAATATGTCGTCTTCGTCGATATCGAGCACCGCATAGGCTCGCACCCGTTCGGCGTCGATGTTGCCGTCACGGACAAGGACATCCCGGTCAAACGCCACTGTGCCCGCGCCCTCGTGTGAGGCGAGCGCCGCGTACGCAGCCACCGGGTAGTAGTTGTCGGCATTGAGTACCAGAAACGCTCCATCACCCACGACAGCGGCGGCGCGCACCACGGCATCGGCCGTACCGATCGGCGCGGGTTGCTCCGCGTACGCCAGCTCCACGCGGCGCGGTGGTGACGTGGCAAAATGCTCACGGATCGGATCCGGCGCAGGACCCACCACTAGTATGACGCGCTCAATACCCGCATCGGCCAACCCCGAGATCAAGTATTCAACAAAAGGCCTGCGAATGGGGATCAGTCCCTTCGTGCCAGTCGACGCAGCAGCATCCTGCTCGGCATTGAGCGACGCCGCCGCATCAGCCCGTCGCATGCGCGTGCCCAGCCCGCGCGCCATGATGACTGCGGTGCGTATCGCCAATGACGTCAGGGTGTGGTGCCCGGACCCTAGGGCGCCGTGGACGTCCGCCACGCGCCACGCGTGAAGTCGGGGAACTTGATCGGTGCACTGCCCTTCCGCATGGACTGCTCGCTCAGCGGGAACGGTACACTCCACGCCACCGCGTCGTACACATCAAAATCCGGAGCCAGCCCCTCACGCATGCACTGCACCAGACGGTAGGCCATCACGAAGTCCATGCCGCCATGCCCGCCCTGGCGCGCCTTTTCACCCACGGCGGTCCACAGCGGATGCTCGTAGCGGGCCTGCAGATCGGCCAGCGGCGTCCATCGTTCTCCGTCTGGTGCACCGTCGATATACAACCGCGGTGGGTAGTCGTTGAAGATCGCCTTGGAGCCCTGCAGGTTGTTGAGCCTCGAGTATGGGCGTGGATTCACCACGTCATGCTGTAACAGGATGGTGCGCCCCTTCGCCGTCTTGATCAGCGACGAGTTCATGTCGCCAGCCTTGTAGCGCTCGCTCCACTTGGCGTCGCCCTGAGGCACATGCTGCTCACGCCATTCGCTGAGCCCGGCCTCCGGTGACCCCATCGAGACCATGTAGTCGAACCGGTCGCCGCGGTGGATGCCGAGGTACTGCGCCACGGGACCGAGACCGTGCGTCGGATAGAAGTTGGCGTCGCGTTCGGTGTGCGGAGCACGACGCCACAGCCCCTCATCCCGATCCTCGAACAGGATCTTGCGCAAATCGTGCAGATATGCGGCTTCGGCGTGCAGCAGTGTGCCGAATATCCCCTCACGCACCATGCGCAACACGGACAGTTCGCTGTTGCCGTAGCAGCAGTTCTCCATCATCAGGCAGTGTCGCTTCGCCTTCTCCGACGCCTCCACGAGCTTCCAGCAATCCTCGACGCTCATCGCGATCGGCACCTCACTGGCGCAATGTTTGCCATTGGCGAGTGCGGCCAGCATCACCGGTGTGTGCCATTGCCACGGTGTCGCGGTGTACACGAAGTCGATGTCTTCACGCTGCACCAGGCGCTCGAAATCGCGCTCGCCATTCGTGTACACGATCGGTGCCTTGCGTCCGGCTTTCGTGACCATGTCTACAGCCCGCTGAGCCTTCTCAGGGGCAATGTCGGCGAGTGCGGTAATTTCAACGCCCTCGATAGCCAGCCATTCATTGAGCACCGAGCGACCACGCAGTCCGGTACCCACGATCGCGATGCGCACCACGTCATACCTGGCAAACGGCACGCCAAGCATGCTGCCGTTGGTGGACGGCACGGGAGGAGCAAGATCGACACGCCAGTCATCAGTGCTGGCCAGCAGCCGCATGGGCGCACCGACCATGGCAGTGGCGGCTGCGGCAGCCGCACCGCCCAGCAACGTGCGTCTCGAGAGCCTCCCGTCGTCGGTCATCAGCCTTCGCCTCGCAGCTCCGAGTGATCGCCGAGCGTCATCCGGCCACTCACACCATCCACCACGACGTGATCGCCGAGGAAGCAGTCGTGGAGTGTCGCGTTGAGAATCTGCGTGCGCTCACCAGCCACCGTGTCCCGCACGGTCGCATGACGCACCACACTGCCCGCACCGATGGACACATTGGGTCCCACAGTCGCGTACTCGATGGTGACATTGTCTTCGATGTAGACCGGCTCGACGATCGTGGCGCCCTCGCCGAGCGAGGCCGGGCGGCGAGCCCGTCCCTTCTCGAGCATCGTGCGATTGGTGTCCAACAGTGTCTCGAGCTGTCCCGCATCATACCACCCGTCCACATCCACGACTTTGATCTTCGCGCCCTTGTCGATCATGTACTGGAAGGCGTCCGTGAGGTACCACTCGCCCTTGTTCGGGGCCGTGGTCAACACATGCGCGATGCCTTCGTACAGCAGCTTCCAGTTGCGGATGTAGTACAGACCGATGTTGGCGCGCTTGGAGATCGGGTCCTTGGGCTTCTCGACGATGCGCGTCATGTGACCATCGGCGTCAGTCACCACCACGCCGAAGCGCTGGTAGTCTTCGACTTCCTTGGTCCAGATGATGCCGTCGGCGTCGGTGTCCTTGGTGATGCTCAGGTCGGCGTCGAAGATGGTGTCGACGAAGATGATCAGCACGGGCTGGTCGACATATTCCTTGGCCAGCGCCACGGCGCCCGCGGTCCCGTCCTGCACCGCCTGTTCGATGAACACACTGGGAATGTCGTAGCTGGCCCGTGTATAGGCCTCGACCTTGTCCTTGAGATGCCCCGTGATGTACACGACCTGCTCGACGTTACCCAGGCGCATGACATCGTCCATCACATAGCTCATGACGGGGCGCCCCGCGACCTTGAGCATCGGCTTCGGCACCACGTGCGTGTGCGGGCGGAGTCGCGTGCCTTTACCGGCGAGCGGGATGATAACCTTCATGATGTCGTCGGGATGTATGGTGGACAGGGCGCAGCAAAGCGGCGCTGTGCCCCCAAGATGCAGAACGGCGACGTCCCCCGGGAGGGGCGTCGCCGTCATGGTTTGGCCTCGAAGCGGGTGACTTACGGGGCGTTCGTGCCTTCCCGGCCGTAGCGATCCTTGAGGCGCACCACGTCGTCGAGCTCCGGCGTACTCACCTCGAGCACGTCGCAATCGGTGACGGCCTCGATGTAGTGAATGGTGCCCGGCGTAATGCGGAACGACTGCCCCGTGGTAAGCCGCTGGTCCTGAAGTTCCGACTCTCCGGGAAGTTGGACCCAGTACTTCATCTCGCCCTGCAGCAGGTAGACCGTTTCGTCCTTGCGCTCATGGTACTGCACCGAGAGCGCCTGGCCGGCCGTGACGTGGAGGATCTTGCCGACGTATCGGTCCGTGTGAGCCCAGATCGTCTCATGCCCCCATGGCTTGGGGACATGGCGTACCTCCACGCGGCCGCTCACGCGCGCGCACCGCCCATCCGGCGGCGCAGCAGACCCAGTTTGCGGCGCAGCGACCCGTCCATGACCGTATCGCCCACCCGCACCACCACACCGCCGAGGATGCTTGGGTCAACGGTCATATGCGGCACGATGGTCTTGCCGAGCGCCTTCGACAGCCGATCGGCGATCATCTTGGCTTCGTCATCAGCCGTCTCACGGGCCACCGTCACCCGCGCATGCACCACGCCGGACGCCGCATCACGCAGCGTCTCGTACTCGGCCGCGATGACCGGGATGAGCATCTGGCGACGGTTCTTCACGAGCTGCTGCAGGAATCGCAGGAACAGGCGCGGCACATGATCGCCGAGTGCCTTGGACAACACCGCCGACTTCTGTTCGGCGGCAATGCGCGGCGACTCGAGGAAGCGCGAAAGGTTCACATCCTTGCTGATGGCGTCCGCCACCTGGCGCAGCGTCGTCCCCCAGCCCTCCGCGTCGTCCGCCTTGCGGGCGAGGACCAGAAGAGCCTCTGCGTAATTGCGCGCGACGGATTCGCCCTGCACGCCGGCCGACATCAGCGCGCCGCCTTGCCGTCGAGCGACGCGAGGAAGCTCTCGACGATCTTGCGGTTGCCCGCCGAGTCGAGGTTTTGCTCGATGACGCGGGAGGCACCAGCGATGGCGAGATCGACGGCTTCGCGGCGAAGGTCAGCGATGGCGTTGGCCTTTTCGCTTTCGATCGCACGACGGGCCTGCTCGATCATCTCTTCCTGCTGCTGCTTGGTCTGCGCGAGCAGGTCGGCGCGCATCTTCTCGGCCGTTGCACGGCTGTCGGCGATGATGCTCTGCGCTTCGTTGCGCGCCTTTTCGAGTTCCGCTCGCTGCTGAGCCAGTGAGGCTTCGGCGGCGGCGCGATCGCGCTTGGCGCCTTCGATCGCGTCTTCAAGCGCCTTTTCGCGGGCCTCGACGGCGGCGAAGAGCGGCTTGAACGCGAACTTGGCGAGCACCACGAAGAGCAGTGCAAAGATGACCAGCGTCCAGAACATCAAGCCGGCCTTCGGCTCGAGCAGGTTCACGGCGCCACCCTGGGCCTCATTGGCCAGGGCCGGCGTGGCGATCAGCAACTGCGCGGCAACGGAAGCAAGCACGCCACGGCGGGCGGAAAGAGCGAACATGGAAAGGTCCACGAGAATGGAGGAAGCGCTGGGGCGTCCGGGTGATTGACCCGAACGCCCCACACGCAATCAGATCAGAACGTGATCTTGCCCTGGATCTGGAAGCCGATGACGACGCCGAACAGCGCGGCGCCTTCGATCAGCGCGGCGAGGATGAGCGCAGCCGTCTGGATGCGGCCAGCCGCTTCCGGCTGACGCGCCATGCCTTCCACCGCCGAACCACCGATGCGGCCGATGCCCAGGCCGGCGCCGATCACGGCACCACCGGCAGCGATGCCAGCGCCGATCATGGCGAGGCCCTTCGGATCCTGCACCACCGGCGCGGCGGCCTGGAGGAGACCCATGATTTCCATCGTATTACTCCGAGTCGTAGTCGTTATGAACCTGCACTCCCGACGGACACTCAGGTCCGCATGTCCCGTCAGCGAGCCGTGAAGCTCAACGGGCGTTGCCGGTCGCTCGACCGGCTACCGGACACACCGCAGGGGAGAACCGCGGCGCGTCCGTTGCAACAGCGTACGACTAGTGGTGCGCTTCCCGGATCTGACCAATGAACACGCAGGCGAGCAGCGTGAAAATGAAGGCCTGCAGGAAGCTGACAAACAGTTCGAGCATGCTGATCGCGACGGCCATCAGTACCGGCACACCGGCCAGCGCCCAGCTCTGGAACGCAAAGATGAGACCAATGAGGGCGAGCAGCACGATGTGCCCCGCCGTCATGTTGGCGAACAGACGGATCGTGAGCGCAAACGGCTTGGAGATCTTGCCGACCATTTCGACCGGCGACATCACGAAGAACATGACCACGCGCATGACCAGCGGCAGGTCCTTGTTCCAGTAGAAGATCGTGCTCAGGTAACCCACGCCATTGGCGCGGATACCAGCCAGTTCCACCACGATCGCGGTGATGATGGCCAGGGTGGCTGTCACCGAGATGTTGCCCGTGGCGGTGGAGCCGTAGGGGATCATCCCGAACAGATTGCACGTCAGGATGAAGAAGAAGAGCGTGAGCGCGAACGGCACAAAGGCCTCACCGTGGTGTCCCACGTTCGGCAGCACGACTTCATTGCGCAGGTACAGCGCGAGTGCTTCGATCCCGCCCACGAATCCCTTCGAACGACCGCCGTTGGCATGCTGCGCCTTCGACTTCACCGCGGCCGTGATGAGCACGATAGCCACGAGCAGTGCGGCGGCAATCATGAACACTACGTGCTTGGTGGGCGACAGATCGAGCGCAATGCCGCCGATATGCACCGGCTCCCAGTGCGGCAGCTCGATTTCCTTGTAGAACGGCGCCTGCCAGTAGGGCAGTTCGAGATGATGGCCGTCGGTGATGTGCGGCGTGATGATGTCGACGGGGCCCGCTGCGGGCGCGCCATGTTCGGCGGCACCCGCAGCGGGTGCGCCATGCTCCTGCGCGGCAGCGGGAAGCGGCGCGACGGTCAACATCAATGCGGCAGTGGCCAGTCCGGCCAGACGGGACAACGAACGGATCATCGACTGCATCCGGGTATGAGCGTCAGTTCAGAAAGAGCGGCTCGACGAGCGTCGAGAGGAAGTAGAACACCACCAGGGACAGCAACGCGGGGCCAGCCACCAGTCCCAGCGCCTTGATGCCGAGCAACGCCCAGAAGGCAACGGACGCAAACCGCAACAGCACGCCCAGTCCCCATCCGGCAATCACCTGCTGACGTGCCACCAGTTTCGCGATTGCGAAGGTGAACGTCTGCACGATGACGGCGAGCCATGCACTTGCATGCAGGGCCTGCACCGACGGTGCATCGGTCCAGACAAACGTCTGCATCACGAACACGCATGCGATCACGATCATGACCTGCGCCACGGTGAATCGCAGCAGCGCCGTCATCATACCCGGTGCCGTGGTGCCATCCTGCAGCGGCGGATTTGTCATGACCACCTGCGTGACCAACGTGATTGCGTCATGGTGTCGAGTCGTCGTTGCGATCGGATGAAGCGCGTGTATCGCGCTGTGCCGCGGTCACACGACGATAGCCGGAGTAAAAGGCCCCGCCACCACCTACCAGCACACCACTCAGTAGAAAGAGCGGCGCCGTGTCGAATCGGCGATCCATCCAGTTGCCGACGTACACGAACAACAGAATCGCGGCAAAAAACTGCATCCCGAGTCCGGCCAGCGCCCATGGCGAGACTTCTCCAGTGGGCGTGGATGGGGGTGTGGAACGATGCGGATTTTCTGCCATTCGAGGGCGGAACCTAGGGGCTTGTGAAATTTTTCGCAAGCGAACATTCTGACCGAAACCGAACATACGCCGGCAATACGATCAAAGTCAGTAAAGATCAAGTTGCATCGTCACTTAGGACGAAAATGGGCCCTTGACAGGCCGTACCGGAGTTAATAACGTGGCGCCGTATCGAAATGTGACTGCTGATCGTCCAACCGTATGTAAGTCCGGCGTTTCCGCGACACGCGTCACTTCCCGACAATCTCCCAATCGTCCTGATGCTCGCGCGCATCACCGTTCCATTGCTGGCAGCGGCTGGACTCGTTTTCGCGTGTGGACCGCGAACCTCGAGCCCGGTGGCAAACGCTCGCCCGAAAACGGGGGCGGACAAAGGGGTTGTGTCTCATGTCATGGTGGATACGGCCAATGGGACGGTCGGCTTCGCCATCGAAGTCACGAACGACTCCCCGAAGCGGGTCGAACTGACGTTCCCCGATGGTCGGACGCACGACTTTGTCGTGCTGGATTCGGCGGGCCGGGAGATCTGGCGCTGGAGTGCTGGCCGTTTGTTCACCCAGGCCATGCAGAACCGCCTCTTGGATGCGCACGATTCCGCCGTGTACCGTGAGAAGTGGGCACCGGGCACGCCGGGGCACTACACGCTGGTGGCCCAGCTGCGCAGCGAGAACTACCCGGTCCAGCAGCGCGTCGACTTCGCCCTGCGGTAGAGTCGACAGGGGCTGCATCGGCGTCTGCGCCAGCGGCCGTCGCGGATCGCAGCGGCGAGCCGCGTTCCGTCCCCGGGGGCGTACCGGCGACGAGCCCCGGAGATACATTGCGAAGAATTGGCAACGGACGTCCACGGGCGTCCGTTATCGTTTCCGCCAGCCAGTTGGTCGATGCCTTTCGCGTGCGTTCGTTTCCCGGTGAGGGATTCGGATCGCTTCCCTGCCCCCCACACGCTTCCTCGTGACTTCATCCCCGGACGCAAACGATCTCGCCTTGCTCGATCGCCTCGCGACAGCGCGGCGGGAGCTTCGGCAGCAGATCGCGCAGCGCATTGTCGGTCAGGCGCATGTCGTGGACGACCTGGTGACCGCCCTGCTGGCTGGCGGACACGCCGTGCTGGTGGGTGTTCCGGGCCTGGCGAAGACCCTGCTCGTGCAGACCGTCTCGCAGGCTCTCGACCTCACCTTCTCGCGTGTGCAGTTCACGCCTGACTTGATGCCGAGTGACATCACCGGCACGGAGTTGATGGAAGAAGAACCCGGCACCGGCAAGCGGGCGTTCCGCTTTGCGCCGGGCCCGGTGTTCGGCAACATGGTCCTTGCCGACGAAATCAACCGAGCCCCACCGAAGACGCAGGCGGCCCTGCTGCAGGCCATGCAGGAGCGCACCGTGACGGTAGCGGGTCGCACGTACGACTTGCCGCGCCCGTTCTTCGTGCTGGCCACGCAGAACCCGATCGAACAGGAAGGCACGTATCCCTTGCCGGAAGCGCAGCTGGACCGCTTCATGTTCGAACTGACGGTGGGTTATCCGACCCGCGAGGAAGAAGAGCAGATCGTGCTCTCCACCACGGGCGCCACGCAGGGCGAAGTGAAGCCGGTACTTGGCGCGGAGGAGCTGCTGCAGATGCAGCGTCTGGTGCGCCGTTTGCCGGCACCGCCGAGTCTGGTGAAGTACGCGGTGCATCTGGCGCGCAGTACCCGTCCGGACGCCGCTGAGGCCACCGCACGGGTGAAGAAGTACGTGAGCTGGGGCGCCGGTCCGCGCGCCTCGCAGTATCTCGTGCTGGGGGCCAAGGCGCGGGCGGCGATGGACGGACGTGCGATGCCGGACCTGGATGACGTGCGCAGTGTGGCAAAGGGTGTCCTGCGCCACCGCATGGTGATGAATTTCCAGGCGGAAGCGGACGGGATCGCGACGGAGTCCTTGATCGAGTTCCCGAGCTGACATCAGCGGGACCGAACGGCTGACGGAGAACGGGAGGGTGACCGAACAGGTTGCCCTCCCGTTCTTGTGTTTTGGACCAAACTGGGTGGAGATTCGCCGTGCAATGGAGTGCCGATGAAATGACATCCCGCTGACACCCAACCGAAGCATGGGGCGCGACGCCGAGGTCGTCGGCGGTATGGTTGGTGACAGCTCTGCGAGGAGGATCGTGCGATGGCCAGAGTGAGGAATGCGATATCGGGTGACCGTCAGCCACCGGAGTTGGCCGACCTACCGCCATCACTGCGCCGGGATTCGGCGCCGGATCCCACCGATCAGCGACCGCAGCTCGTGGTGCAGACGCTGGGCGCAGCCCGCATGATCATCGGCGGGCAGATCATCACGGCGCAGTCGGAGATTGCCTTCGCGATCCTGCTGCGGCTCGTGTATTCCCCTGGCATGCAGGTGGCCCGCGATGTGTTGCTGGGCGAGCTGTGGCCCGGTCAGGCCAGTGTGCGGCAGCGCGCGAACCTTCGGCAGGCGCTGTACAAGCTGCGCAGCATGGGCGTCGACATCGCATTGCGTGGTGAAGCCGTGCAGCTGACTCGGGCGCAAGTGCGTCTCACGTTCTCCGTTGAGCGCGAAGTCGCCACGTTTGACCGCGACGTCACGCGGGGCGACGAACCGTTCGGGACGTTTGTGCCCGACCTCATCGCCTGCAGTGCACCGTATGACGTGTGGCTCGAGCAGGCGCGAGAGGTGGTGCACGGCGATATCCGACGCGTGCTCGTGGAAGTGCTGCGGCTGCGCCGGGAGCGCGCGGACTGGTCGGCAGCGGAAGTGTTGTCGCGGTGGATTCTGCAGTTCGACCCGCTCAATGAGGATGCGACGCTGACGTTGGCGGAGTGTCGGATGATCTTCGGATCCAAAGTCGAAGCCGTGGCGATTCTCGACAAGTACTTGCTGGAACTCGGGCCACAGGCCACTGAGATCCGGCTGCCCGCACAGCAATTGAGAAGGCGTCTTGTGGACCCTAAGGCACGCCGTCGCCCCCTCCCCGGATCGACGGAAAGGCACTTCATAGGCCGAGAAAAGGAGCTTACCGACCTAACTTTGTCACTCCGACGCGCGCGCTGGAACGATGGCAGTGCGGTACTGCTGCACGGACCGTCAGGAATTGGGAAGACCAGACTGGTCTCGGAGCTTGGCAAGCTCGCGCAGATCGAAGGCTATCTAGAAGTTTCGGTCGAATGCCGAGAGACAGACAAAGATCGCCCTCTTAGCGTGTTCCTTGAGGCCATCCCAGAACTGCTATCGACGTCTGGTGCACTCGGATGTTCACCAGAAAGCATGAGCGTATTGCGAAGGCTCGTCGGCGAACGACTAGACGCACCTGCCCTATCTCACCCTGGAGTGGAGGGGAACAGTACTTCACGTGCTGAAGACGGGTACGATACGGTGCGGGCACAGCCCGTGCGAAATGCAATTGTCGACGTAGTCGGAGCCGTATCGGAAGAACGGCCACTTCTACTCGTTATCGAGGATGCACATTGGATGGACGACGAGTCTTGGGATGCGATTGCCGACCTAATCCAGAGAACTCCGTCAATGAGAGTTCTCTTGGTGATCACATCGCGATCCCGCTCGATACTGTCGAGTCGGCCAAGCCGTGTGCCGCAAAATCTCGTGCTCAAAGCTCTGGCGGCTCTCAATCCTCTCGCCAGCCTCACGCTTGCGCGAGCGATTGGAGAGGACTATGCCGCGACGATGGATGTCAATACCGAACGTTGGATCGTCGACGCAGGAGAAGGAAACCCACTGGTCCTGCGCGCTCTAGTCAATTATTGGATCGAGACCGGTGAAGCGGGAGGAGTACCACCGACATTGCAACTCCTCCTTGAGCATCGGATAGATAAACTCCACACGCATGCGCTCCGCGCCATGCAAGCGGTTGGCTTGTTAGGAAAGTTCGCATCCATCGAGCGGATCGGTCAGATCCTTGAATTGCCCAATCATGAGTTGATGGCTGCCCTCGAGCAGCTCCAAGAAGAGGTGTGTTTGTCTCGCGCGGAAGCCTCAGTATTGGTGACTCATGATCTGATCGGGAGAACAGCGATATCGAGACTTCCTAGCCTTGTGAAATTCGCAATACACCTGGCAGCTGGGTCGACACTAGAGAACGAATATTTGCACTCTGGAATTGGCAGTCTATTGGTCGAGTCGCTCTATCACTATGCGATGGCGGGGAGTGCTGACCGATGCGCTCGCGTAGCAATTCGTCATTCGGCTGATCTTCTTCTTTCGGGGCGTCCAAAGACGATACTTGGTGTGCTTCAGCAACTCGACACAGGAGAGCTGGACTCCGAGATTCGCGCACAACTAGACGGGTTGTGCGGACGCCTGGAACTTGAGGCCGGTGAATACGGGCGGGCGTTGCTCCACTCACCAGGCGGATACGTAGTTCCGCGTACTCCATTGGCGATGACAGAGGCAGAACTTGACCGACTTTTGTCTGCCATCGACTCTGCGCACCGTGCGGATGCTTTAGCGGACAGGGACGAGTTGGCTAAGATGTGCGCAAGCATAGTCGCAGCCCCACTTGCCATCTCAGCAACCAGAATCCGTGCCGCGGAAATCGGGTTGACCATCGCGGCGAACACATGTGACTCTGCTGTCGCGGACGCATGCTATTCTGCCATTGAATCGAACCCTGAACCAGCCAGTGGTATCTCAGAGCAGCGTCAACGACTCTCACTGCTCTATCACACAGTGTTTGGGGATCTTGATACGGCAAGCCGCATTGCAGAGGAGATGGTGCGCAGACTAGCTCGAGTCCAACCCTCGACGGTTGCTGCTCAGGATATCGGGCGATCTGCATACGCCCTTCGAATGAGCGGAAGAATTGTGGAAGCCGAAGAGCACCTTCGATTGGCCTTTACCATGGCCATGGCAGTCGATGCTCCCAAGCTGGCACTTTACCCCGCATGGCAACTGGCGCAAATGCACCTCGACTGTGGAGATGCGAGCAATCTCGTGCATTGGCATGGAGTCCTGCAGAATTTGACTTCTACCGAAGACGACTCAGTGTCCTCAGGCTTCTTGACCGCACACTATTGCCATGTCGCAATCGAGCTTGGCGATCTTGCAGGGGCGCGCGTACACCTAGACAGATTGCGCACCGTTCTTCCTAGGATTCCGACCATCAAGGCGAGCTCATATGTCATCGCGCTCGAAATCGGAGTTGCACTCCAAGATCCGACTTGGGTGCCAACTGAAGAGATTGTAGCGGTGGCGCTGGAGAGGCATCGCCGCACATCGACCTTCGGCACGAGCGACTATCTAACAACACAGATAGCCCGAGCGATGGCGCGACTAGGGCGATATCAGGACGCCCATTCCTTCATTGGGACCTACCTCAACACGCTCAGGAGGGAACGCGGAACACCTTCTACGGCACTTGCTTCCACCTTGGCGATACTTGATGGCCGAGAGTCTAGGCAACAGCCGGCGTCTTCACTCGCTTCCTAACGATCTCTAGGATCTGAGTGAGTGAGTGAACCTTCCCGGAATCGGTACTATCGAACAGGCGCCGGAAATCCGGAGAACCGACCAAAGCATCACAAATATCGGGATCGAACTGAATTCCTCTGAATTTTCTGAGTTCTTCTCGAACCTCAGTCTCGCCCAGCGCCTTTCGATACGGCCGATCAGTTGTCATGGCGTCGATCGTGTCCGCAAACATGATGATCCGTGAGCCCAGTGGGATCTCACGTCCACTTAGCTGATCCGGGTACCCTGTTCCGTCCCAGTTTTCATGATGATGCCGGACAGCAGGAACAATATCCTGTAGATCGGAGATCTTTGCCACCAACTCTGCGCTCTTGATCGGGTGCAATTCCATGATTGCACGCTCCTCTGGCGTCAATCGCCCCGGCTTCATGAGGATTGGAGCAAAGATCTCGTGAATCTTGCCTACGTCGTGGAGCAGAGCAGCGACCGAAATCCGTTCGATCTCTTTGGGGGTCAATCCTACGACCTGCGCGATGATCCGAGAATAGCGACTCACTCTTTGGGAGTGACCCGAAGTGTAAGGATCGCGGAATTCGACCGTATGAACGAAAAGTTCAAGCAGCTCTTTGTTCGTGGTCTCGAGCTGGTGCTTGGACTGGTAGGTAAGACGAAGTCCCAAGATTAGTGCACAGAGTACACCGACACCCCATCCACCCCAATCCACATAAGCTCGCGCGAACGCAAACACCCCAGGCACTGCGACAATGTCGTACACAAGGCCAGCAGAGTTCCCACCAGCCCATGTCTTTATGATACTCTTGCCTTCCGCGAGCCCGATGACAGCTGCGACAGCCAGCGTATTCACAAGTAGAAATGCTACAACCGCGGCGATGTGCGGTCCGGTCTGGAAGCTATGATCGATCTGTAACGACTGCCCTCCAAGGAGGAGGTAGCAAGCGATCGACACACATCCAGCGAGCACGATCTGACTGACATTAAAAGCCCGCTTGATCGCGAGCTTTGGCTTTAGCATCTCGGCGACAAGCGAAGAAGCGCCGACGATACCCACTGTTGCCCATGACGGATAGAGTACGAACGCCGTCAGGAAAGGAATGAACGAGACTGCACCGAAGGTGCTGCCTTGAACCCTATAGCTCAGGATAGTCCCGAGGAAAGCTACCAGAGTAAGCCATCCGGCTCCCTCAAGTAGCGCCAAGTCGACAGCTGGCTGGTATAGATAGAGCCCGACAAGCGAGGCAGCTGAGGCTGCCACGATCGCATACACGTAGGCGATTACGCTTGTCTTCATCGACTTGGAAAGGTGTGGCCCCGCCAACTCTTAGCTATCAGGTCAGCCCCAAAGCTTCAGGTCAGCCAACACAACCGACATGAGTACATCAACGAGCTCAGCCAGGAATTCCACTCTGCGTCACCTCCCTTCGGGGTAGTCACGCACGCTCCTTTCAGAACGTGGGTGCTTTTCGAGGTTGGCTCCGCTCCTACTGCTTTGGCCTGCCCGCTCAGCTCCGCTCTACGACGGTTGACGGGGACAACGGGATGCTTCGTCGATTGGTGACGAATGAAGTGTGTGTGGACGGGTGCCTTCGGCGGCGCCCTATCTGTCCAGATGCAACCAGCGGTTCGTCGCGTCGAGCACTGCCAGTACTGCGCTCGTCTCCGCGCTCTCCCGCACTTCACAACTCCCCGTCAACACCACCGGCTCGCGACCCACACGCGCCGAAATGCTCACGAAGACAAACTCTCGATCGAATGCTTCGAGAACCTTCGCACCCTCGAGCCCAAGTTCACGGCCACCTGCCTGCGCTCCACGCGCTGCCATGATCGCCTGCACGGTTGCCCGCGCTGCCAACTCGACCCGAGACCGCTCCGATTCCTGTCCGTCCGCTTCACCGACAAACTCCTGTCCGTCGCGCGACAGGGTGACCAGACAGGTCACCCCCCGCACCCGCGACCGCCGCACTTCGATATCCTCGAAGATCAGCAGACGCCGCCCCAGCATCACATCGGGACGGGACACTACGGGGGCAGACGACCCGAAACGTGAAAGGACACTTTCCTGCACCGCTCCAGGCAGGCCCGCCGTTGCATCCCCCAGCACAGCGGCGGCGGGCTCAACCACAGGGGAGCCCGGTATCGCCGCCGCGGCCACCGGAGCCGCCACGGGAGCCGCCACGGGAGACGGAATTGGCGATGCCGTGGACGCTGAAGCCGGAGCACCGGCTGGCACCGCGGTCACACCGGCCACCCCGCCCACAGGCGGCACGGCCCGATCCACAGCACGGGGAGCATCTATCGTCGTCGCTACGGAAATCTTGCGGTGGTTCACCCGCAAACCGAGCTGCGCCATCAGCGCGCTCTCGATATTCCGTACCGTATGCTTCGGGACCACCTGGTCCGTCGTGAGCACATGAATCTCATCGACAGCCCCGGTCTCACTTGGGACGATGCGGACGGACAACACGCCCGGGAGCGTCTGAATCAGCTCCTCCGCACGTCGGATCGGGAGTACGCTTCCTGCGATCGTCCCACCGGACACCGAAGGAGAGGTCATGCCGAAGTTGATTGGTATGGACAGGCTGAGCTCCGCTGCAAAGGCGAACCGAAGCGTCCGCTCCGGCTGTCAACGGGCCAAATATGTGGCTGAGATCGCATTGTAGCAAGGCTCACGATCGGCCAACCACTTGTCCCGCTTGAATGTAGGACCTTGTACCTCATGTTTCCTCTAGGGTGGAGTCCCCTTCGCCCTCTTCCCCGCCCTCGTACTCCCGCAGCTTCCTGTACAGGGTGCGCTCCCCGATCCCCAGCCGCTCAGCCGCCTTCCGGCGATTCCCGGCACTGTCCCGAAGGGCCGCCAGGATCGCCACCCGCTCGATATCGGCCATCGTCATGCTCGCATCGAGGGTGATCACGGGCTGCGGCACCGCCTGCTCCCGGGGCTCGATGCCCCGATGCCCACCGGACGCCGCCGCCACACTCATGTCCTCGTAGCCACCGCCTCCCAACGACGCAGGATGCCGCACTTCTCCGACCCAACCATTCGACATCGGTGCCCCGGGCGCCATCTGAACCACACGCGTCTCCACATCCATGCGACGCCGCAACTCCTCGACCTGCAACTTGAGTTCGACGAGTGAGCGCACAATGAATTCCAACTCGCGCCCCTGCGCGCGCTCGGCGCCCTGCAACACCGGACCGACGTGCACCGGTAGCAGACGACGACCACCGCCGTCGCGAATCGCGCGCGGAATGTCATCGGCCACGATCTCACGACCGTGCGCGAGCACCACCATGCTCTCCACCAGGTTGCGCAGTTCGCGCACGTTGCCGGGCCAGCCGTACTCGACCAACAAACTCAGCGCATCGGCGGAGATGCCCTGGAATTCGCGATCGTGCATCCGCGAGAACTCGGTGACAAAACGGCGCACGAGCAAAGGAATATCGTCGCGCCGTTCCCGCAGTGGCGGGAGATACACACTGAGCACATTGAGGCGATAGAAGAGATCGGCGCGGAAACCGCCCTCTTCCACATGCTCACGCAACGGCCGATTCGTAGCAGCCACCACACGCACATCGATCGGGATGGACTGACTGCCGCCCACGCGCGTGACTTCGCGCTCCTCGAGCACACGCAACAGTTTCACCTGCGTGGACGGCGGAATCTCGCCGATCTCATCGAGAAACAGCGTGCCGGTATCCGCCAGCTCAAAACGCCCGAGCCGTCGCTCTGCGGCGCCCGTGAAGGCGCCTTTCTCATGACCGAACAGCTCGCTCTCGAGCAACGTCTCCGGCAACGCGCCGACATTGACGGCGATGAAGGGCTTGCCACGACGCGGACTCAACCGATGAATCGCACGCGCCACGAGTTCCTTGCCGGTGCCACTCTCACCCTCGATGAGCACGGTGCTCGTCACCGGCGCGATCTGCTCCACCTTGACCAGCACTTCGCGAATGCCGGCCGACTCACCCACCAATCCAGTGAGTTCCGCGAGGCGACGACGCTCCAGTCGCCGACGAATCGCATCCACCACTTCTTCGAGATGGACGGGCTTGGACCAGGTGTCGGCATAGCCGATTTCGCGTAGCCGGTCGAGCAGTGTGGGATCGCTGACATCGGTGAAGCCGAGCACCGGCACATTGTCCCACAACAGCTGCCGCACGAGCGCGGTGTTGGCACCATCGAGCAACGCGCCCGTCAACACCACGATGGTCGGACGCGCGCGACGGATCTCGCCGCGCACATCATCCATCGGCGAGATCGTGACGGTCTCGACGCCTTCCGCCTCCAATGCCGCATTGAGGCGCACCGCCGGCTCGACATCCGTCATCAGGATGGCGACGACGTTGCGTTCCGCGTCGTCCACGCCGCCGCGACTGTGCGCTGCGGGGCGTGCGCGAGTACTCACGCCTTCCCCGGCCGCTTGTAGAAGGGAAGCTTCACCACGCGCGCCGGCACACGCTTGCCACGAATGTCGACTTCAAACCGCGTACCTTCGACCGCCGCGGCGGCGGGCAGATAGCAGGTGCCCACAGGGATGCCAAGCGTGGGACTCATGGTGCCACTGCGCACTTCGCCGAACGACACGCCGCCATAGACGACCGGGTAGCCGTGCCGTGGAATGGCCCGCTCCTCGCAGGTGAAGCCGACGAGCTTGCGATCGGTGCCGTCCTGATGCTGCTGCACCAACACGTCCTTGCCGAGGAACGGCTCGGCTTTACCCAGCTTGACGAGCCATCCGAGTCCTGCGTCGAGCGGCGTGATTTCGTCATCGAGCTCGTTGCCGTAGAGGCACAAGCCTGCTTCGAGACGGAGCGTATCACGCGCGCCGAGTCCGCAGGGCGTGACCGTGCCGGCCGCCATCACGGCGTTCCACATGTCCGGCGCACGCGTCGCATCGAAGTACAGTTCGAATCCGAGTTCACCCGTATACCCCGTGCGCGAGATGATGCAGGGGATGCCCGCGACTTCGCCTTCGGTGAACCAGTAGTACTTCACGCCATCGAGTGGCACGCTGGAGAGCGACGCCACGATGGTGGGTGCCTGCGGGCCCTGTACGGCGAGCAGTGCCATGGCGTCGGACACATCCTCCATGGTGCAATCGAAGCCCGTCATGTGCGCGCGCAGGTGTGCGAGATCCTTGTCGCGATTGCTGGCGTTGATCACGAGCATCAAGTGATCCGCGAAGCGATAGACGAGCAGGTCGTCGACAATGGTGCCGTTCGCGCGCAGCAGGGTGCTGTACTGCACCTGCCCCACGGCCAGCGCGGCGACGTCATTGCTGGTCACCGACGACACGAATCGAATGGCATCGGGGCCGCGCACAATGACTTCGCCCATGTGCGACACGTCGAACATGCCACACGCTTCGCGCACCGCCTTGTGTTCGACGGTGATGCCGGCGGGATACTGCACCGGCATTTCATAGCCGGCGAAGGGGACGATCTTCGCGCCAAGCGCGACGTGGGTATCGTGCAGCGGCGTGCGCTTGAGCGAAGAGCCCTGCGCGCCGGAGTCGTTGGCAGTCATGATCGGGATGGAAGAGCTGGCCAGCGCCACCAAGTGTGTGGTGGCCACAGGTCCTGAAAGATGCCCGAACCTACGCGCTCATGCCAGTTCGGCAATGGCTGCCAAAATCTCCTCGGCGTGCCCTCGAGATTTCACCCGTTCGAACACCCGCGCGATGCGACCGGCGGGGTCGATGAGGAACGTGGTACGTACCACGCCCATGTACGGTCGGCCATACAACACCTTCTCTTTCCACACATCGTACGCTTCCAGCACCTGACGGTCGGGATCGGCGACCAAGGTGAACGGCAGCTCGTTGCGGGCCTTGAATCGCTGGTGCGAAGCCACCGAGTCGGGGCTGATGCCGACCACGACCGTTTTGCGTCGACGAAAGCGCGGTACGCCATCCCGCAGGTCGCAGGCCTGTACGGTGCAGGTGGCGGTGCTGTCCTTGGGATAGGCATACAACACCACCCACTTGCCGCGCAGTGAGGACAAGGTGAGCGGCTTTCCTGCGTCGGTGAGCAACGTGAAATCCGGTGCTTCCTGCCCAGCCGCTAGGGGCATGTGCTCACCCCAGCGGCGCGTCGATCAAAAACGCCCATCAACGCAACGTCACAGGCGCTCGCCACCCATCAGCACGGCCATGATGGCCTTCTGCACATGCAGGCGGTTCTCGGCCTCATCCCACACCACACTCTGTGGACCATCGATCACGTCGGCGGTGACTTCTTCTCCACGGTGTGCCGGCAGACAGTGCAGGAAGATGGCCTGACGGGCGGCACGGGCCATCAGTTCGGCGTCCACCTGGTACAGCGCAAACGCCATCGCCCGCTGCGCCTGCTCCTCTTCCTGCCCCATCGACGCCCACACGTCGGTGGTGACGACGTCGGCGCCGTCGACCGCTTCACGCGGGTCACGCAGCAGGTGGACATCACCGCCCTTCGCCTTCGCTTCCTGCAGGAACTGTGCGTCCGGATCGTAGCCCTCCGGGCAGGCCATGCGCAGCGTGAAGCCGAGGTGTGCAGCGGCTTCCATCCAGGAGTTGGCCATGTTGTTGCCATCACCGATCCACGCCACGGTCTTGCCACGCACGCCACCCAGGTGCTGCTGCATGGTGAGCACATCGGCGAGCACCTGACAGGGATGGGACAGGTCCGTCAGGCCATTGATGATCGGCACGGTCGCGTACTCCGCCAGCTCCACCACATCCTGATGCGCGAACGTGCGGATCATGATGCCGTGCACGTACCGCGAGAGCACGCGCGCGGTATCGGCGATGGGTTCTCCGCGCCCGAGCTGCACATCGCGCGGCGACAGAAAGTGCGCGGTGCCACCCAGCTGGTTGGCGCCCACCTCGAACGACATGCGGGTACGCGTCGAGGCCTTCATGAAGATCATCGCCAACGCCTTGCCCGCCAGCGGTTTCGCCTGGTATGCGCCAGTGCGCATCCGTTCGGCGAGATCGAGCAGGGCGTACGTCTCGTCCGACGAAAAGTCGGCGATGTTCAGGAAGTCGCGATGCGCGTGCTGCATGGGCTCCTGCATGTTCGGGCCACCATTGGGGGTGGAACGCAGACGGCGCGGCTCAGGGGCCGCGCCGGACGATAGAACCCCTGAATCATAGTGACCCGTGCCCTCCGGGGGCAGCGGTGCGTCGTCACGGCGTTGGCGGAGGATCCGGAGCGGGCGTAGACTCCGGCATGCGACGTCTTCTGCTTGCTCTGCTCGCGCTGGTTGCCATCGGCGCTCTCGTCCTGCGACTGCGGGATCCGGAATCACGTACCCTCGACGATGCGGCGCGGCGAGATGTGCCAGGCCAGTTTGCGCGCCTTTCAGACGGTATCACGCACTACGAGGTGGCCGGTCCGGACAGCGGCATGCGCGTGCTGCTGGTCCATGGGTTCTCGGTACCGGCGTACATCTGGGATTCGACCTTCGTTGCATTGACAGGGGCGGGGTTCCGCGTGGCCCGCTACGACACCTACGGACGCGGCTGGTCGGATCGCCCGGATGTGGCGTACGATCGTGCGCTGTTCAACCGCCAGGTGGGCGATCTGCTGGACACACTGGGCTGGACCAGCGATGTGCAGCTGGTGGGCCTGTCGGCCGGTGGTCCCATCGTCGCGACCTATACCGCGCAGCAACCGGCGCGCATCCGTTCCTTCACGCTCGTGGATCCGGCGGCGGGCACGTCGGGGAGCACGCCGGCGATGTTTCAATGGCCGCTGATCGGTTCCCTGCTCTGGCAGGGCATTGCCGTGCCGACGATGGCC
>NZ_DASWXE010000077.1:0-34301 GCF_036405635.1 Gemmatimonas sp.
GATGCCGAGGCCCATGCGTACTACCAGTCGCTGTTCCCCGACGCTGACAGCCGTGAGCGGGTCTTGTTCGCGTTGGCGCAGTCGCTCACACGAAGCAGCGCCTTCTTCACCACGCTCTGGGAACGTCGCGCGGCGCTGGCCCCGGTGCCCATGACGTTGCTTTGGGGAACGGCCGACCGGGCGTTCCCGCTACCCATTCTGGAGCGATGGCGATCAGCATTCCCGCACGCCGACGTGAACACCTTTGACGGCGTGGGCCACTGGCCCCATGAAGAATCACCCGACGCCTTCACGTCGGCCCTGTTGCACACTCTTCAACCGACGCGCCCCTGAGGCTAGATCCATGAACAGAATCCGCAGCACGTCCACACAACTCGCCACGTTCGCCGCGCTCGCGATCGCGGCGTCTGCACCCACGGCGCTGCAGGCACAGGCACGCGGCAATGCGGCGGCCACGCAGGGCGACTACGCAGCCGCCATGCACCGCGAACATGCCAACGAAACACCCACGGCATCCCCCGGTGCACTGATCGCACCACGCGTGCCGGTGGCAGGTGAGATGGTGCAGTACGGCACCGTCGATGGAGCCGCGGTGCGCGGCTATCTCGCCAAGCCCAAGGGCGCAGCCAAGGCCGGACCCGCCATCGTCATGGTGCACGAGTGGTGGGGCATCAACGATCAGATCAAGGCGATGGCCGATCGCTACGCGGGCGAAGGCTACACGGTACTCGCCGTCGATCTCTTTGGTGGTCAGGTGGCCACCACCTCGGATGCCGCGATGAAGCTGTACCAGGCGGGCATGGCCAACATCCCCAAGGGTGAGCGCAATGTCGCTTCGGCCGTGGACTACCTGCGCAAGAACGGCGCGTCATCGGTGGGCGCCGTGGGCTACTGCTTCGGTGGTCATTGGTCGCTGCGCACGGGACTCGCCGGAGGCGCCAACGTAAATGCGGTTGTGATGTACTACGGCGCACCCATCACCGCGCAACAGGAACTCGCGCGACTCAAGGCACCCGTGCTTGGCCTGTTCGGTGGCAAGGACACCGGCATCCCGGTCGACAGCGTGCGCGCGATGGAAGCCCAGATGAAGAAGGCCGGTCGCTCGGTGACGATTCACGTCTACCCGAACGCCGGCCATGCCTTCGCGAACCCCACCGGCCAGGCATACGACAAGGCAACGGCCGATGACGCATGGACCCGCACGCTGGCCTTCTTCAAGTCCAACCTGAAGTAAGCCCATGGTCCCCCGTCGGCTCAGCTGACGGGGGACTCCACATGCACACGATAGCGACCGTCGGCGCTCGGTGCCTCGATGAACTCGCGCACCGCGCGCTTCACGTAGGCGTCCTCCTTCGAGTCGTACAGAATCACCGACGTCTCCGCCGTAAACGCCTGTGACATGTGCAGCACCGCATTGAAGAACGTGGACATGTCCGGACGATAGTGGCCACTGTTGGGACTGATCATGAGCAACTTGCCGCCCTCGACGACCTACTCGCCGGCGCCGATCACCTGCTTGTTCACACTGAACGACGAGTGGTGCAGCTTGTTGATCAGGCACGCATTGCTGTAGAAGCTCGCATTGCCGGATTCCCCTGGCGCGCACACCCAGATGATGGCCTTCCCGGCGTAGCCGTCAGGCGGCGAAAGCGGCGCCTTGTTCTTTCCCATGCCGAAGTTGGCATTGCCCAACTTGCCGGTGGCGGTGTTGGCACTGACCGCGCCGGCCTTGATGCCCGCGGTCTGCAGGCCCGTCAGGAGTGCGGCCAGCTTACCCGTGTCCACGAGCAGCCCGCTCGCCTTCCATGACAAGCGCTCCCCAATGGCCACCTCGTAGCGCTTCCGGGCCTCCTTCGAGAAGTACTGCACCGTACCGCCGTCGCCGGTGGATTCATGATCATCGTCCGCTGACTGCAGCTGCCGCATGCTGCGCATCCGGCCGGCACTGTCGGTGGTCTGCACATTGTCCCGCCCCGGCGAGGCATTCTTGAAGACCGGCTTCGGTGCAGTGTCCCATTGCACATATCCGTTGGTGCTCGACGAACTCGAGGTACTGGAGTCCTCCTCGAAGTCCACGAAATGCATGGCGCCACCGCCATCGGACATCGCGGCGTCGTCCGATGGAGTCAGTCCTCTGGCCGGTGCGGTCTGTTCATTCCCATCCAACAGCGAGGCGATGTAGTCGCGCGGGGCCGGCGCGGGGGCCGCACTGGGCGGCTTGGGAAGAATTGGGCTCGTCACGATATCTTTCCTTGGACATTTGGGGAAAGCGGACTGCACGCAGGCCGCGGCCTCAGCCGTAACCCGCCGCTACACTACTGCCACCCCGGGCGACTTGCCAGTTTTGGGATTGGCTTCGTCCTTCACGATCTCCGCATCAGACTCTCCAGATGACGACTCGTCGTGACTTCCTGCGTAACGGTTCGGTCGCCCTGGGCGGCCTGGTTGTTGCGCCCTCGCTGCTTCCGGCCGCGGTTTCGCCGTTCACCGGGCAAACCCTGGCCGCGAATCCCCCGTCGCAGCAGCGCCTCACCACCGACGCCGCCACACGCGAGCTCATGATGGAGGCGCTCGATGCCGCCAAGCGCGCCGGTGCCTCATGGGCGGACGTGCGCATCTCGCGCAATCGCAACAACAGCGTGCAGACGCGTGAAAAGCAGGTCACCGATGTCGTGGACACTGACACGATGGGCTGTGGCGTGCGCGTGCTGGTCGATGGCTGCTGGGGCTTTGCTGCCACGCAGGAACTGACCAAGCCCGGGGTGGGCGGTGCTGCGCAGGAAGCGGTGGCCATTGCCAAGGCCAATCGCGTCGCTCGCGATCGCCGAGTGGAGCTCGCCCCCACGCCATCGCACCCCAACGCGACCTGGCGCTCGAGCTACGTGACCGATCCGTTCACAATCGCTGTGGAAGAGAAGGCCGACCTGCTGCTGCGCGCCAATGCCGCCGCGCTCACGGTCGCCAACGTGCGCTTCGTGAACTCCGGGCTCTCCTTCGTGAAGGAAGAGCGCAACTACGCCAACACCGAAGGCTCCGTCATCACGCAGGACTACGTGCGCAGCTGGGTCACCATGAGCTGCACCGCCGTCTCGCCCGATCGCACGGGCACTGCGGTGCGCGGTCCCGAAGTGGTGCAGCCCGCCGGTCGTGGATGGGAGTACGTGCTCGAGGCCGACATCGTCACCAATGCCAAGGTGTGGGCTGCCGAAGCCGCCGAGAAGCTCACGGCCAAGGCGGTCGAACCCGGCCGCTACGATCTCATTCTGCATCCGTCGCAGCTCTTCCTCACCATCCACGAGTCGATCGGTCACTCCACCGAACTCGATCGGGCGATGGGGTACGAAGCCAACTACGCGGGCACCAGCTTCATCTCGCCGCCCGACAAGGTCCTCGGCTCGCTGCGCCTCGGCCCGCCGATGATGAACGTGATCGGCAATCGCAGTGAAGTGGGCGCACTGGCCACCATCGGCTACGACGATGACGGTGTGCAGCCGGAAGACTTTCATATCGTGAAGGACGGCGTGTTCGTGGACTACCAGACCACGCGCGAGCAGGCCCCGTGGCTGCGCAGCTGGTACGAAAAGAACGGCAAGGCCGTGCGCTCACATGGCTGCGCGTATGCGCAGAGCTGGGCCGACGTGTCCTTCCAGCGCATGCCCAACGTGTCACTGCAGCCCGGCGACAAGGATCTGGGCTGGGATGATCTCATCGCGGCCACCGACAAGGGCATCGCGATGATCGGGCGCGCCTCGTACTCCATCGACCAACAGCGCTACAACGCGCAGTTCGGCGCGCAGCTCTGCTACGAGATCCGCAAGGGCAAGATTGTGGGCCAGGTGAAGGACGCGGCGTACCAGATGCGCACGCCGGACTTCTGGAACACGCTCGACATGCTCGGCGGCAAGAAGAGCTACATGCACGGCGGCACATTCAACGACGGCAAGGGTCAGCCCGGTCAGGCCAACGCGGTGAGCCACGGCTGCCCGCCGGCGCGCTTCCGCAACGCCAACATCATCAACACGGGACGCGCGGTATGAGCCATATCATCACTTCCCGTGACGACGCACCGAAGTCGTTGTTCACGTCGGTCTCCGAACAGCGGGCGCCCGCGGGCGTGCTCACGCGCGATGAAGCCCAGGCACTGGTGGAACGTGCCGTGAAGTTGTCCAAGGCCGACGCGGTGCGTGTGTCGGTGCAGAGCAATCGCGAAACCAACCTGCGTTTCGCCGACAACCAGTTGTCCACGTCGGGCGCGACCACCAATACCACCATCCGCGTGCAGAGCGTGTTCGGCAAGCGGAAGGCCAGCGTCGTGACCAACGATCGTAGTGCGGAAGGTTTGCAGCGAGCGGTGCAGCAGTCCGAAGCCCTGGCCAAGCTGGCGCCCGAAGATCCCGAGTATCTGGGCGAGCTGCCGGCGCAGCAGTATCAGCCGGTGAACGCGTGGTTCGATCGCACCGCTGATCTCACGGCAGAAGACCGTGCCAAGGCGGCACTGTCCGCACTGGCGCCCGCACGTGCGGGTAAGGAGCTCACGGTTGCGGGCTTCATCATCTGCAACGCTGGCGCCACGGCCATTGGCACGAATGCAGGACTGTTCGCCTATCATCGTGCCACCACCGCCAATTACACGCTCACGGCGCGCACAAACGATGGCACCGGTTCTGGCTGGGCCGGCGCCGAGGACAACGACTGGTCGCGGATCGACTTCCAGGACGTGGCGAATCGGGCCATCGACAAGGCGCGTCGTTCGCGCAATCCGGTCGCCATCGAACCGGGTCGCTATACGGTGATCTTCGAGCCCGAGGCGGCGGCAAACCTCATTGGGCTCATGGGCAACGCGTTTCAGGCGCGTGCCGCCGATGAAGGACGGTCGGCGTTCTCCAAGCCGGGTGGCACCAAGCTGGGCGAAAAGATCGTCGATGAACGCGTGACGCTGCTGTCAAATCCCGCGGATCCGCTGGTCCTGGGATCACCGTTCGACAACGAAGGCCTGCCCATGTCCTCGCAGACCTGGGTGAAGAACGGCGTGCTCAATCAGCTCGCGTACAATCGTTTCTGGGCCAACAAGCAGGGCAAGACGCCAACCGGTGGTACGGGTGGCCTGCGCATGGCCGATGGCACCGACACGCTCGACTCGCTCATTGCCGGCACCACTCGTGGCGTGCTCGTGACACGGCTCTTCTATCTGCGCCCGCTCGATCAGCGTACGCTGATGTACACCGGCCTCACGCGCGACGGCACGTTCCTCATCGAGAACGGCAAGATCGCACGACCGATCAAGAACTTCCGCTTCAACGACTCACCGCTGTTCATGCTCAACAACCTGGAAGGTATCGGCAAGAGTGTGCGCACCGCGGGCGGCGAAGGCGGCCCCGGTGTAGTCATGCCGCCCATCAAGGTGCGCGACTTCAACTTCAGCAGCCTCTCGGACGCGGTGTAAGATCGATATGACGCGCAGCCGTCGGACATGGACTCTGGTGGGTGCCGTCCTAGTGGCGCTTGTTGTACTGGTCGCGGTTGGCCCGGTGACTTCCGTGGAAATGCCCTCGCCGAGTGAATCGGCGGGGGCATTTGTCTTGCCGTATGCAGACAGCCTCGATGCGTTGATACGCGTGGTCGCTGAACGCGAGCGTCGGGCGGGCGTCACGGATACGGGCGTGACCAAGCGCATCGTGTTTGCGCACGACACCACCGTTGTCGATTCGGCAGCGGTGCCAGCACATCATCGCACGCCATGGAGCGTGGTCTACCTGCACGGGTTCTCAGCCACGCGACAGGAGACGGCCCCACTGGCTGAAGACGTGGCCGCGGCACTCGGGGCCAATCTGTTCGAGACCCGGTTGCGTGGTCATGGATTGCCCGGCGACTCGCTGCGCGACGTTACGGCACATGACTGGTTGATGGACGCCGAGGAAGCACTGGCGATTGGACGCCTGCTCGGCGACACGGTGTTGCTGATCGGCACGTCCACTGGTGGCACCCTGGCGGCGTGGCTGGCCGAACAGCCACGCGCGCAACGAGCGGCGCTGGGCGCCGTGGTCCTATTGGCGCCGAATTTCGCCCCGCGTGATCCGGCGGCGGCGGTTCTCAGTTGGCCGTGGGCCAACCGCGTGCTGCCGCCGTTCATCCCCTATCGCGAATGGACTCCGCGTAATGACGCGCAACGTCGCTACTGGACCGTGCGCTATCCGTCCACCGTGCTGTTTCCCATGCAGGCGTTGGTAACGCATGTACGATCGGCACCACTGGCCGCGTACGACCTGCCAACGCTGGTGTTTTATAGTGAATTGGACGAAGTCGTGAATCCGGCGAGCACAGGCGAGTGGATTGATCGTGTGCGCATGGTGAGCGAAGTGCCCGTGCAGGTGATGCCGGTGGATCCGCTGGCGGGAGAAGACGCACACGTGCTGGCCGGCCGCATCATGGCACCGGGTCAGACGGCGCACATACGTGACGCCATCGTCGAGTTCATGCGCAGACGCTGATGGCGTGGGATAGAGCGCGGGGACGCGGCGCGACCACGGCAGGACGAGAGGCAATGGCACCAAAGGCCCAGGTCGATTAGCGTCAGAGGATATGCGGAAGTCGTCGATCGCCCGCTGGCTGGCACTGTTCATGGGAGTCTGGTTGTCGCTCGTGCAGAGCGACGCCGGGCTTTTCCATGCCTGTTCGGCTGGTAACAGTGCGATCGCGGCGCACGAGGCCGCGTTGGCCAGCGCGCACGCAAATCCGTCGGCCGATGCGCCGATGGACCATGCCGCGCACGGTGCACCAGCGACCACGGCGCCGGCGTCACATCACGGCTCGCACAGCGGCCAGGAAGGCGGTGATCAGGAATGCCACTGTATCGGGCATTGCTGCGCCACGGTTGTACCGACGCTCGACGCGACGGAGGCCTTTCCGATCGCCTCAGTGGTGCGCATCGCCACGACGCAGCCCGGTCGTGCGGGCCATGAGGTCATGGCGTCGTGGGTCGACTTCGTTCTGCCTTTCCCCACCGCGCCACCGGTTGCGGCCTGAGGCGCCCCGTCATTCGTGTGTGCACCGAATGACGCTGGCAGCACGCCCCCACGCATAGGCCCCTCGCCACGCCACTGCGCGTGACGACTCCCTGAACGCGATCGCCATCTCCACCGCCCTGCGGTGGCTTGTTGGCGCGTCTGCTCTCACAACCGGTTTCACCTCACATGCCGCTTTCGTCCATCGGGACGCGAGGGCTGTCGCTGACGCGCGCGCTTTTGCACGCGTCCACGCGCGCCGTCGCACGTCCTGCGTTCTTCGTGCTTCCTACTGCCGCTCTTGTGGTGGTGGCCATCACCGCGCCGGCCTCCCTGTATGCTCAGCCCACTGTCCCGCGCACGGCGCAAGACAGTGCCGCTCAGGACTCCACGCGCAAGGCACGCGCGCTCAATCCCGTCGTCACCACCGCCACGCGCGACCAGCGCGAACTGCGCAAGCTTCCGGTGTCGGTCACCGTGATCGATACCAACACCATCAATCGCACCAGCACGGTCTCGCTCACCGAGGCGCTGCGCACGGTGCCCGGTGTCATCGCGGGTAACCTGTTCGGCGGCGACGACGTGCGGTTGTCCATCCGTGGCAGTGGCGCGCGCGGCAGCTTTGGCGTGCGTGGCGTGGGCTTGCTGCTCGACGGCGTGCCGATCACCGAACCCGACGGACAGACGCGCCTCGACCAACTGGATCTCGGCGCCGCCCGTTCCATCGAAATCGTTCGTGGACCAGGCAGTGCCATGTACGGCGGCGCGGCATCGGGCGGCGTGGTGAACGTGATCACGCGTAGCGGCCGTGAGCTGCAGGGCGTGTCGCTGCGCATGACCGGTGGTGGCTTCGGGTTCGACTCGGTGAACCTGCGCAAGATCGACCTGTCGATGGGCGGCGCCCGCGGCGCATTTGACGGCTACCTGCAGGCCAGCAACACCTCGCTGGCCGGCATGCGCGTGCAGAACAAGAACGACATGCAGCGCGCCAACGTGCGTCTCAACTGGACGCGTCAGCAGGATGGACAGGCCGCTCCGGCGGCGACGGCCACGCGCATCGGCCTCGACGCTTCGTACAGCGATCTCGACATGCAGATCCCAGGCTCACTCACCGATGCCGGATGGCGCAACGAGCCGTGGGCCGCAGATCCGCTCAACGTCACCGGTGCCTACGGCCGTCGCGAACAGCGCTGGCGGTTTGGTGCCCGTGCCTCGCAGGGACTGGGCCCGCGTCTGGGCAGCCTCGATGCCTTTGTCTTCGGCACCGCACGCAACATTCAGCATCCGATCTTTCGCGTGGTGGATCAGAGCACCCATCGCGTGCAGGGCGGATTGCGACACGCCATCGGCTTTGGTTCCACGGACGGTGTGTCCGTGCGCCTCAACACGGGGCTCGATCTCGATCGCTGGTATGGCGATTCCCGTCAGTGGACGAACGTGGCCGGCAAGCAGGGGCGCAGCACCCCGTGTGTGAACGATCGCGTAGCCAACATCGTGCGCACCGAATGCACGAACCAGTACATCGTGCTGCCCAGCGTGGGTACGTACACCTCGGCCGATATCACGCGCGGCAAGCTCACCCTCACGGCCGGTGCGCGCTATGACAAGGTCACGTTCGACATCGACGACCGCATTCGCCCGAATCTTTCGGTGACACAGTCGTTCGACCAGGTGTCACCGCGCGTGGCCCTGCGTTACGACGTGCGGCCTGGCGTGAGCGTGTACACCAGCGTGGCGCGCGGCTTCGAAGTGCCAACCAACAGCGAACTCACGGCGAGCCCCGACACCATTCGCGGGCTCAACACCGACCTGCGCCCGTCCTCGTTGATCAACTACGAGGTGGGGGCGAAGGCCCTCGTGGCGGGGCGCGTGTTGTTCGACGCCGCCATCTACCGCACCAACGTCACGGGCGAGTTCCTCTCGCGTACGGTGGTGATCCCGGGTGTCGCCTTCCCGCGCACCATCTATGAGAACGTGGGCCGGACGCGCCGCACGGGCCTCGAACTCAGCGCCACCACGCTGCTCGCACCGTGGATGGATGTCGTCACGTCGTACACGTATGCCAAGTACGTGATGACCGAATTCCGTGGCACGGAGGTCAACGCCGCTGGACAGTCGATCACGGTGGACTACGCCGGCAAGCTCATCCCCGGCGTGCCGCAGCATCGCGGCGCCACCGAAGTGCGCCTGCGCCCCACCGCCTCACTCAATCTCTCCGTATGGGGTGAGGTGCAAGGCAAGACCTACGTGGACAATGCCAACACCACGCGTGGCACCATCTACACCCAGGTGACACAGACCGGTGGACCGCCACGCATCGTGCCGGTGGCTTTCAGTGCCGTGCCGGGCTATGCGCTGGCCCACGGCACCATCTCGTATCGCCTGCCCGAAGTGCGTGGCAACCGCACCGGCACATCGCGCGCCGAACTGTTCCTGAACGTCGAGAACATCCTCGACAAGCGCTACGCAGCGGCGCTGGCCACCAACTCCGGCAACGGCCGCTTCTACTTCCCCGGCGCAGGACGCACGTTCAACGCCGGTGTCACCCTCAGCACCGGAGGACGCTGACATGTCATCGTTCACGCAGTCACCCGCACGCTCCACGATCCTCCTTGCGGTCACGGCCTTCGGCACCACACTGGCCGCAGCTGCATGCGGCGGCGGTGACCCTGCCCCGCAGGTCAAGGACGTCGCCGCGACCACTATCGCCTTCGACAGTGCGCATGCACTGTCTGCCGTGACCCAGGTGGGTGCCGCGCCCATTCTGGCACTGGCGCCGGATGGCCGCCACGCCACCGCCTGGGTCTCGGCGCCGGGCGGCGGTACTGATGGCCGCCTGCACGTGCTTGTCGCGCGCGATGGCGACACCGCGCAGGTGCTGCGTGAACTCACCGACCCACTCGGCCCCATCGAGCCACATGGTGAGGCGCCACCCAAGCTGGCGTGGTCGTCACGCAATGGGACACACACTCTGGGTGCTCTCTATGTAGTGGGTAAACTGGTGCCGGGACGCCGATTTCCGGCCGCCGCGTTGCGCTTCGTGCGCTCCGACGATGGTGGAGTCACCTGGAGTGCGCCGGTCACCGTCACCGATGACACGACCAAGGGGGTGGCCGATGGTGCGAACTTCGGTTCGCACAACTTTCATGCGCTGCATGCGGCACCCGACGGCACGTTCTACGTGGCATGGCTCGATGGACGCGCCGGCAAGTCGGCCGTGTACATGACGCACTCCACCGATGGCGGTGCCACGTGGGCGGCGAACGTGCGCGTGGTGCCCATGACGTCGAAGCTCACCGAAGCTTGTCCCTGCTGCCGCACCGCCATCGCCGCAGATGCAGACGGCACCGTGTACCTCTCGTGGCGTGCGGTCATCGCTGACACGGTGGCGCCAGCCGCAGCTCCGGCAAATGCTACCGCAGGCGCAGCGACTGGCGCTGATGCCCACGCCGCGCACGGCGCGGCCTCCCCGCAGACCATCCGCGATATCGTGGTCTCGCGCAGCACCGATCGCGGTGCGACGTGGAGTGAACCCGTACGCGTGCACGCCGACAACTGGATCTTCGACGGCTGCCCGCACGCGGGTCCGTCGCTCGCCGTCGATACCTCCAAGCGTCTGCACGTGGCGTGGTGGACCGGCAAGCCGGGCGCGGCGGGGGTGTTCTACACGCAGTCGAGCGATCGTGGCGCGACCTTCGCGCCGGCCACCCCGCTCGGTGTGGCATCGGCGTCGCAGCCGGCGCATGTGCAACTCGCCGTCGCCAGCACGGGTAACACGTCCACAGTGTTTGCCACATGGGATGACGGCACCAAGCGTGTCCCGCAGGTCACGCTGCGTGTCTCCCGCAACGGCGGCACATCGTTCGATTCGGCCACCGTGGTGAGCGCGCCGGGACGTTCCGCCACCTTCCCTGTGCTTACCGTCGACCCGGCCGCAACGGCGCTCACGATTGCCTGGTCGGAGCAGACCCTCGAAGCGGCGTCGGCGGCACCGGCCCGTCCGAACATGAAGGATCCCAAGGCCACCATGCCGTTGCCTAGCGTTGGTAACACCCAGGTGATGGTACGCCGTGCGAAGATCGGTGGTACCACGGCACCGCAGACCGCTGCCGTAGACGACGCCTTCCGTCCGCTCCAGACGGGCGACGAGGCGCCGGCCTACGGTGTGCGGCTGGTGTGGGGTGCACAGCGCGGCGACTCGTTGCAGATCGTCGAGCCGGGACGTGTCACGCTACTCAACGTGTGGGCCACGTGGTGCACCTCATGCCGCGAAGAGATGGCCGATCTCGATGCGCTGTACACCCGCTACCAGGCCCAGGGTCTCCGCGTGGTGGCCGTCAGTGTGGATCAGGGTGACGTCCAGAAAGTCGTGCGCTTCACGGAGAAGGAGAAGCTGGGCATGTCCATCGGCCACGATCCACAGGGCATCGTGCAGCGCACCTTCAGCGTGGTGGGTGTGCCGGAGACGTATCTCATCGACGGCAACGGTCGCGTGTTGTGGAAGACCGCCGGCAACATTCACGGCGCCCTCGATGGCGCACGCACGGCCATCGAGCAGGCCCTCGCCAAGCCGGTCGCTGTCGCGCGCTGACCGAAAAAACACTCCGCGCCCGTTCTGACCGGATCGCTGGTCAGGACGGGCGCGTTTCGTATTTCCAGTTCTGCGATTTGCCCTCGGCGATCTGCTCCATCGCCTTGAGCAAGCGACGCTCCCTAGTCTCGGGCTTCTTCGCTTCGGCAATCCATTCGCAGTATTCACGCCGTTGCGAAGGACTCATCGCATCGAACTGCGCCTGCACCTTGGGCTGTCGTGCCAGTGCCTTGGCCAGCTCGGGCGGCACCACGATCGCGGCCTGCTTGGCGCCCTTCTTCGCCGCCGGTCGCGAGGCCTTCACGCCCGCCTCGTTGAGCTTCATCGCTTTCTTGATGTAGCGCGTGAGCACGGTCTTGCTGGGCAGCTCCTTGATGCTCGAAACGCGTCCGAACTGCCCCATCGCTTCATCACTGATCTCGTCGCCAAGCACTTCGCGCGCCAGCCAGAAGCCGAAGCTGATGTGAGCCTTGAACGACGCCATCGAGCACAGGATGTTGCCCGCATAGCTGAAGTTGGGAAAGCCCCACTTGATGGACTCTTCCACGTCCGGGCACGCCGCGTGCACCACCTCGCGCAGGTGCACGAGGATGGGTTGGGCAAATTCCGCAGACTTGGCGATGTAGGCGTCGAAGCGTGGGTCGCGCGTGCCCATGGCTATCCCCGTGTTCAGCCTTGCTTGATGCGCAGTAGTCCTTCCTGCGCCGTCGATGCCACCAGCGTGCCGTCACGCGTGAACACCTGACCGCGCACGAAGCCACGCGCATTAGCCGCCGTGGGGCTGTCCATCACATACAGCAACCACTCATCGGCGCGGAACGGACGGTGCATCCACAGCGTGTGGTCCAGCGACGCAAGGAAGAGCTTGGGGTCGCGGTACTGGATGTCGTGCGGCGCAAGCGCCGTGGGCAGGAAGCCATAGTCGGAGACGTACGCGAGAATGGCCTGATGCACGATGGGATCATCCGGCAGACGCTCGACGGCGCGCACCCAGAAGTAGCGCAGCGGCACCTTGGAGTGCACGCGTCCCGGCACATACGGCATGTCGGTGCGGATATCGAGCGGACGTTCCTGCGTGAGCACCGAACGCAGTTCCGGCGGAAACGCCTCGAGATGATCGCGAATCTGCTCGAGCTCCGTCGGCAGGCTCTCCGGTGGCGGCACATCGGGCATGGCCGACTGGTGATCAATGCCCCCCTCCGGTGCATGAAACGATGCCGAGAGGTGAAAGATCGCCTCACCGTGCTGGATGGCTGTCACTCGACGGCTGGTGAACGTGCCACCATCGCGCGGCCGGTCCACAAAGAACACGATCGGCGCTTTCAGGTCGCCGGAGCGCAGGAAGTACCCATGAACCGAATGGGCCTCGCGTGCCTCGTCCACGGTGCGCCGCGCCGCCACGAGGGCCTGCGCAAACACCTGTCCGCCAAAGACGCGGCCGGTGCCCAGGTCGCGATTGCGACCACGGTAGATGTTCACCTCGAGCTTCTCGAGCTCGAGCAGGGTCAGGAGATCTTCGACGACGCTCATCCGCTAAATATGTCGCGCCAACGCGGCGTCAGGGTGGTTGTGGCGCCGCATGGGCGACCGTAGCGTCAATCCATGCACCCCAAGCAACTGCGCCTCCTGCTGGTGATCCTCGGCTGCGTGGCAGCCTTTCTCTGGTCGCAGTTCGGCTCGACCAGTGCGTCCGCGCCGGTCGAACCGGTACCAGAGGTCGAGGCAACGGCCTCTGCTCA
Source organism: Gemmatimonas sp. (assembly GCF_036405635.1). Taxonomy (GTDB): domain Bacteria; phylum Gemmatimonadota; class Gemmatimonadetes; order Gemmatimonadales; family Gemmatimonadaceae; genus Gemmatimonas. The sequence goes on from NZ_DASWXE010000077.1 coordinate 13,332, forward strand.
CGCTGCGCCGCCTTCCGCCTCCGCCGCTCCCTCAGTCAATCCGCCTGCACCGGCGAGTCGGTTTGGTGATCGCGGATTCCGCAGTCGGGAGCGGTTGGAAGAGCACTTCGACAAGCATGGCCACGAGTTCCGTGCGGCCAGCGCCGCGGAGTACCTCAGCCTCGCGCAGGCCGTGCGGGATGGTCCGGTGAGCGAAGACATCATCGAGGCGACCCGTTCGTCGGACGGCGTGGTATCGCGCTATCAGCGCAGCACCGGTGCCTTTCTCGCGTTCGATGCCGACGGCACGATCCGCACGTTCTTCAAGCCTAATGACGGGGAGCGCTATTTCCGCCGCCAGCTCACGAGGCGACCGCAATGAACCCGGCCATGGACGTGCGCCTCGCACAGTGGGCGCGCACGGTCGAAGACGTGGAGCGTGGATACCCGCTCACGTTCGATGATTATCTCAACGACCTCGATCTCCGCCGCACGCTCGATGAAGTCGAGCTGTCGACAGAGCAGTTGGCGACGTTGACCGCCATCGACGAGCGGTTTCGGGGCGCGTCGTATCCGGCCGGGTCGTGCGTGTGGGGGGAAGAGAATGCGGCCGCCGAGGGGTGGCTGCCCGACGTGCAGTGGTACTACTGGCGTTTGCCGGTGCATCCGGGCTCGGCCTTCCGCGATTGAGCGTCCGCTCCCCAGCACCGAGCGCCAATTCCATCACAAATGTGATTCTGTGCCCCTCAGTCGCCGCGCCTGGGTTGGCTATATTTCGAGGCTATGGCCGAAACCGCGCTCCCGACTGAATCCCCCGACGAATCGCTCGCCGCCCGTGTGGCTGCGGCGACCGTATTGCTTGAACAGCTCGCCAACGATCGTGCGGGGCTACTGGACATTCCGGACGAAGAGCGTCGCCGCCTGCTCAAGGCCGCCGGCGAGGTATCGCGGCCCGATGCCATTCTGCGTCGTCAGATGGTGAAGGCCACGAAGCGGCAGAAGAAGGTCGAGCGCACGGCCAAGCTGCAGGATGCCGAAAACCAGCTGCAGGAAACCGGCATCCGTCGCCTGCGTCGGCAGACGGTGTTCACCACGCCGAACTACCTCCTGCCCGGCTCGGACGAACAGGAAACGATCGATGCCGACGAGTTCCGCGAGGCGCTCGAGCCGCAGCACTGCTATGTGTGCAAGCAGCAGTACTCGGTCATCCATCATTTTTACGACCAGCTCTGCCCCACCTGCGCCGAATTCAACTACCGTAAGCGCACGGAGTCTGCGGACCTGAGCGGGCGTGTGGCACTGCTCACCGGTGGCCGCGTGAAGATCGGCTATCAGGCCGGCATCAAGCTGCTGCGTGCCGGTGCACATCTGGTGGTCACCACGCGCTTCCCGCGGGATTCGGCGCAGCGCTATGCGGCCGAACCTGATTTTGCGGTGTGGGGTCACCGGCTCGAGATTTATGGGCTCGATCTGCGTCACACGCCCAGCGTGGAAGCGTTCTGTCATCACATGATGACCACGCACGACCGGCTCGACTTCATCGTGAACAATGCCTGCCAGACGGTGCGGCGTCCGCCCGACTTCTACAAGCACATGATGGACCTCGAGCGGGCCTCCTTGAGCGCCATGCCCGACGACGCCCGCAAGCTGCTCGGTGCGTATGAGGGTGTCCGTGGCTACCACATGCTCCCTGAGGCAAGTGCGGCGGCCGACGACGAATCGCTGACGCCGGCTACGCTGCCGCGCGCGCTCGCGGAAGTGGCCGGTATCACGCATGCCGCCGAGCTGTCGCAGGTGGCGCTGCTGGAGGAGGAGCATCGCGAACAGTCGCATCTCTTCCCCGAGGGACGTCTCGACCAGGACCTGCAGCAGGTGGACCTCCGCGACCGCAACTCGTGGCGTCTGCTGATGCACGAAGTGCCCAGCGTGGAATTGCTGGAAGTGCAGCTCGTGAACGCGATCGCGCCGTTCCTGCTCAATGCGCGCCTCAAGCCGCTCATGATGCGGACGCCGGAGCGCGACAAGCACATCGTGAACGTGAGCGCGGTGGAGGGGCAGTTCTATCGCAAGTTCAAGACGACCCGTCACCCGCACACCAACATGGCCAAGGCCGCGCTCAACATGATGACGCGCACCTCGGCGGCCGACTATGTGAACGACGGCATCCACATGAATGCCGCCGACACCGGCTGGGTGACCGACGAAGATCCGGTGCACATCGCCGCCCGGAAGGTGGAGGAGCACCGGTTCCATCCCCCCCTGGATATTGTGGACGGCGCCGCCCGCATCGTGGACCCCATCATCGACGGGTTCAACACCGGCGAGCACATGTGGGGCAAGTTCCTCAAGGACTACAAGCCGACCGACTGGTAGCCCCTAAACGCCGCCCGGGGCTCAGACGTACTTTCCAGTGTCCGTCCCTCCTCCCTCTCGGAGCCCTTTGCATGTCCGTGTTCTCCCCGCGCCTCGCAGTGCGTATGTCCGCGCTGCTCGCCGCCGCCCCCCTGTCGGTGGCGGTGGCGCAGAATGCCGCCGGCGGTGCCAACTCCGCGGCCTCCAGCAGCAGCACCGGCTGGGACCCCCAGCGCGCCCTCCGCGCCGAAACCTTCATCAAGCCACCCGAGAACATCGAGCGCATGGTGATGGCGCCGCGGGTGGACATTTCGTTCGAAAACCAGAGCCCCGACCGGCGCTGGTTCATGCGCCCCACGGGCGCCGACCGCGGTGACATCAAGGCTTACGGCGCACCGCACATCTGGCTCGGCGGCCTGCAGGTGGACACTCGTGCGAATCGTGCGCGCAGTGTGACCACCAGCACCCGCACCGGCATCGAACTGGTCGATCCGCGCACCGGCACCAGTCGTGCCGTGCAGGTGCCGGCCGGCGCCACCATCAGCGCGCCCACCTGGTCGCCCACGGGCAGCCACATCGCGTACATCGCGAATTTCCCGACGGCCAGCTACGCCTACGCGGCCGACGTGAACACCGGCAAGTCGACGCGCCTCAGTGAACGCGCGTTGCTCGCCACGTTCGTCACCGATCTCGAGTTCACCGCGGACGGCAAACATGTCGTCACGGTACTGGTGCCGGCTGCGCGCGGCGCTGTGCCCACCCATGGCGCCGGTGACATCGAGGACGGCCCGCAGGTGCGCCTGACGGAATCACGCGCCGTGCCGCAGCCGGTGCACTTCTCGCTGCTCAAGGATCCGCACGAGAAGGCCCAGCTCACCTACTACACCACCGGCCAGGTCGCACTCATCGACGTGCGCAGCAAGGCGGTGCGCAACATCGGCGCCCCGGCCATGGTGCGCGATGTGAGCGCATCGCCTGACGGTGCGTACCTGCGCGTCACGCGCATGACGGAGCCGTTCTCCTACATCGTGCCCGTCAACAATTTCGGCACGGTGCAGGAACTGTGGGACGCGTCGGGCAAGGTCGTGTCAACGCTCACCCGCACGCCGCTGCGTGAAGCGCAGGGCGGTGGTGGGTTTGGCGGTGGTGATGCGGTGTCCGCGTCCGACACCACCAAGCGCAACCTCCAGTGGTACCCGGCTGGTGCAGGCATCCTGTACATCAAGAATGTGCCGGGTGCAGCTCCGGCGGCGCCGGCCGGTGGCCGCAGTGGTGGCCCGAACGGCGACAGCGCGAGTGGTCGCGGCCAGGGCATGGGCGCCGGGGCACCCATCCGCGTGCAGGCAGCAAAGGGCCAGATCGTGCTCTGGCGCGCACCCTACGGTCCGAACGACACGACGGTGCTGTACCAGGGTGGTCCGCAGCTCACCAACGTCGCCTTCAGCACCGACAGCACCACGATGTTCGTGGCGGACAGCGGCGCAGTCATCGCCGTCCGCGTGAAGGAACCCGCGCAGCGCTTCAACCTCGGCCGCAATGTGCGTCTGCCCGCTGCGGGCGGTGGCCCGTTCGGTGGTGGCGGTCCTGGCGGCGGTGCACAGAACGCCGACTCCACGGCCGGTCAGCTCGTGGCCCGTCGCGTGAATGGCGTCAACTACGTGCTGCTTGGCAAGGACGGCAAGTCGGTGGCCCTCACCGGTACGCGCGCGCCCGGCGCCAACTGGTACAAGCAGGCCCCGCGCCCCTTCCTCGATCGCATGGACATCACCTCGCGTGCCCGCACGCGACTGATGGACAGCCCGGCGGACACGTTTGAAGAGTTTGTCGCGGCGCTCGATGACGACGTGTCGCAGTTCATCGTGACGCGTGAGTCGCGCACGACCATTCAGGACGCCTGGCTGCGCAGCGCATCGGCGGCCGATGCCAAGCAGCTCACGAAGAACATCGACGTGGGCCCGGAGGTGAGCGGCGCCATCTCCAAGCGCTTCCAGGTCACGCGCCCGCGTGACGGCACGAAGTACTGGGTCGATGTGCTGCTGCCGCGTGACTGGAAGCCGGGCCAGAAGTTGCCGGGCATCATCTGGTTCTATCCCCGTGAGTACTCGAACCTGCAGGACTACGAGCGCTCGCGGTACAACACCAACATCAACGCCTTCCCGGCCGTGCCGTCGGCACGCCCGGCGTCTGCGCAGTGGATGTTCGTGTCGCAGGGTTATGCGTTCATCCAGCCCGACATCCCCATCTACGGTGATGCCGGTCGCATGAACGACAACTACACGCGTGACCTGAAGGAAAACCTCGATGCAGTGATCAACGCCGCCGTCGACTCGGGTTTTGTGGACCGTGATCGCATGGGCCTCGGTGGCCACAGCTACGGTGCCTTCAGCACGGTGAACGCGATGTCGCTCATGCCGAACTTCAAGGCGGGCATCGCAGGTGACGGCATGTACAACCGCACGCTGACCCCGTTCGGATTTCAGAGCGAGCGTCGCAACTTCTACCAGGCGCAGTCCACCTACCTCGACATGTCGCCGTTCCTGCGCGCTGACAAGATCTCGGGGGCGTTGCTGCTGTACCATGCGCTCGAAGACCAGAACACCGGCACCGATCCGATCAGCTCCACGCGCATGTACGCGGCGCTGCAGGGTCTGGGCAAGAACGCCGCGTTGTACATGTATCCGTATGAGGACCACTCCGTGTCCACGTACGCGAGCGATCTCGATCTGTGGGCCCGTTGGGTCGCATGGATGGATACGTACGTGAAGAACGCGAAGCCGGCATCGTCGATCGTTCCCTGATCCCGACCGTGCCTGCGAAGAAGACCACCAGCACGTCCCCTGCAGCCGAGGCGAGATACTTCGCCTCGGCTGCAGCGTTTCGCACGTGGCTCGACAAGCATCACGGCAGCAAGTCCGAACTGCTCGTGGGATTCCACAAGATCGACAGTGGTCACCCCAGTATGACGTGGACCGAGTCGGTGCGCGAAGCCTTGTGTTTTGGCTGGATCGATGGCGTGCGCCGGCGTGTGGACGACGAGCGCTACACCATTCGGTTCACCCCACGTCGCGCGGGCAGCATCTGGAGCGCGGTGAATGTGAAGCACGTCGAAGAGCTGGAGGCGGCTGGCCTCATGGCCGAGGCTGGACGACGTGCATTCGAAGCGCGCAAAGAGAACAAGGTGGGCATCTACGCCTTCGAGCAGGTCACGGTAGACCTGCCGGAGCCATTTGCGTCCCGCTTCCGCAAGAAGAAAAAGGCGTTCGCTTTTTTCGAGTCGCAGGCGCCGAGTTACCGGAAGGTGGCCGTGTGGTGGGTAGTGAGCGCCAAACGGGAGGACACACGCGAGGCGCGGTTCACCAAGCTGCTGGACTGTTCAGCGCGCGGCGAGCGCCTCCCGTAGGCGCGCACGGCTTGGCGGCTCACGGCGTCGATTGGCGAGTGACTACATTGCGGAATGCTCGACGCCAACACGCCCCCGTCTGCCATTCCCGGCTTCCGTCCGGTGCCCCGCACCGGTGTCATTTATGTGATGGATCGCGCGCGCGAACTTGGGTATCGCGCCGGCACCGATGGGTGGTGCAACCTTGGTCAGGGGCAGCCGGAAACGGGTGATCTGCCCGGCTCCCCGACGCGGCCCGCCGATGTGCGCATCGCCGCCGACGACTACGAGTACGCGCCGGTGGGTGGCATCGACGCGCTGCGCCGTGCGGTGGCCGATCTGTACAATGCCCGCTATCGCCAGGGCAAAGCATCGCAGTATGGCCCCGAGAATGTGTGCATCTGCGGTGGCGGTCGGTCTTCGCTCACCCGTGTGGTGGCCTCACTCGGCAATGTGAATCTCGGGCATGTGCTGCCCGACTACACGGCGTACGAAGAGCTGCTCGAGATCTTCGGTACGTTCAGCGCGATTCCGCTGCTGCTGGAGCCGGAGAGTGGGTATGCCCTGTCGGCGCGTGACCTGCGCCGCGAAATCACGGGGCGAGGGCTGGGTGCGCTTCTGCTCTCCAATCCGGCCAACCCCACAGGGCGTGTGCTGCGCGGACGTTCGCTCGCCGCCTGGGTGCAGGAAGCGCGCGAACTGCGGTGCACGCTCATTCTCGACGAGTTCTACTCCCACTACCTGTGGGATGAAGGACTGATGGAAGGCACCACGGTGAGTGCCGCCGAGTTCGTGGATGATGTGAACCACGATCCGGTGGTGATTCTCGATGGGCTCACGAAGGGGTGGCGTTGCCCGGGCTGGCGTCTGAGCTGGATCGTGGGGCCGGCGGATGTGATCGAAGCGGCGACGAGCGCCGGTAGCTTTCTCGACGGGGGCGGCAATCGCCCGCTGCAGGAGGCTGCGTGCGCACTGGTCGACCCGAAGCATGCGCACGAGGAAGTGGTCGCGATTCACAGTGCGTTCGCGCGCAAGCGACGCATTCTCGTGGATGGTTTGCGTGCGGCTGGACTCACCGTGGAGCATGAACCGGAGGGTGGGTTCTACACATGGGCGAGCGTGGCATCCCTGCCGGCGCCGTTCAACGATGGTGAGGCGTTCTTCGAAGCCGCCCTGCGTGAACGGGTGATCACCGTGCCGGGCATCTTCTTTGACATCAATCCCGGCAAGCGACGCGCCGATCACACGTCGCGTTTCCGGCAGTACCTGCGTTTTTCATTCGGTCCTGACGAGGCCAGTGTGCTGGAGGCGGTTGGACGCCTGCAGAAGATGGTCGGACGCTAGGCGGCCCCGTCTCGCCTGCCAAAGCCCCGGACTGCCGCAGCAGTCCGGGGTTTTCTTGTCCCCTTCAGGCACATTTTCATATCGCTTGCTTTAAGTTTTAGTCGAGCCTAATTTTAGGTCATGCTAAAACACGGTCTGAATTTTCTTGCGTGCTTTTTCCCCGTCCTGCTGACAGCCCAAACCGCCGGGCGGGAGACCGCGCAGCGCGACTCGACAAAGGGCGACTCCTCGGCCCGGGCGTTGCCGACCATGCAGGTCACCGCCACCGCCGTGGCCACGGATGCCCGCCGCATCGCCCAGCCCACGGCCCAGCTCAGCGGCGCCTCGTTGCGCCGCAACCAGGGCGCGTCGCTGGGCGAGACGCTCGAACAGATCCCTGGGGTGCGATCACTCTCCATGACCACGGGCATCGGCAAGCCGGTCATTCGTGGGCTCACCAACAACCGGGTGGTGACACTGGCCAACGGGCAGCGCACGGAAACGCAGCAGTGGGGGCACGACCACTCCCCCAACGTGGAGAGCGCTGACGCCGAGCGACTCGAGGTGGTGAAGGGGCCGGCCAGCGTGCTCTATGGCTCCGATGCACTGGGCGGTGTGGTGAACGTGGTGCGCCGCGCGCTGCCGCGTGCCGAAAGCGAGGCGATCATGCTGAGGGGGCGTGTGTCCATGGCCTACAACTCCGCCAATCAGGCACCATCGGCCACACTGGTCGGCGAAGGTGCGCGCGGAGCGCTGGGCTGGCGCCTGAGCGGCACCGGACGACGCGCCAGCGATCTCCGCACCCCTGCCGGTCCCGTGTACAACACCGGCAATCTCACCGGCTACCTCGAAGGAGCCACGGGATGGCGCGGAGAACGTCGCGACATAGAGGTCACGGCATCGACTCGCGATGAAACCATTCGCATCGCCGACGATCCCATCACCGCACCGGGCTATGACGGTCGTCAACGCATTCGCACGCACCGCGTCACCATGGAAGGCAACCTGCGTGGCCACGGCCAACGTCTGCAGGTGCAGGCAGGCTGGGAAGAAAACCGTCGCGCCGAGTTCGACAACGCCATCACTGAACAAGTGACGCTGGGTCTCGCCTCGCGCACCATGACCGGCTTTGCGCACTGGCATCACGCACCATGGCGCGGTCTCACGGGCGTGATCGGCACGGCCCTGCAACAGACGCAGTTCAATACCTTCGGGCGACAGACGCTCATTCCTGATAGCCGCACGGGAACCATCGGGTTGTACGCGTTGGAGCAGACCATCATCGGCGATTGGTCTCTCTCCGCCGGAGCGCGACACGATTGGCGTTCGCTCTCCACACCTGGCAACGCGGTACTCGGGCTCGCCGCCACATCACGACAATTCAATGCGATGACCGGCACGCTCGGAGCCGTCTATCGTGCCGAGTCACCTCTGTCGCTGGCGGTGAATGTCGCGCGAGGATTCCGTGCGCCGAGTGCATCGGACCTGTTCGCCAATGGCTTTCACGAAGGCACTCGCGCCTTCGAAATCGGCCGTGCCGATCTGCGCGTGGAGTCGAGCCTCAACACCGATCTTGGACTGCGTCTCCGAACGAGCCGCGCGTCGGGTGAACTCACCGGCTATGTGAATCGCATTCGCGACTACATCTACCTCGCACCGGTTGGCATGCCCGGTCGGGCACTCGATTCGCTGCAGGTTCGGCAAGGCAACGCGCGACTCGTGGGCGCAGAAGCCGCGCTCGCGGTCGCCGTTGGTCATGGCATCACCGTGCAGTCCACTGCCGATGCCGTGCGAGCCAGCAACACCACCGATGGCAGTGCCCTGCCCTTTGTGCCGCCATTTCGTGCGACGTCATCCGTGCGGTGGGACGAACAAGGTCCCGGGCGTTCTCTGTCCTTGACTGGGGAATGGAACGCCCGACAGACGCGCGTCTTCCGTGATGACTTCGCCCCCGCGGCCTGGACCGCACTCCACGCCTCCGCGGGGTTCAGCCGCCTGACACCTCGCGGCCTCGTTCACGTGGATGTGAGTGTGCGAAACCTTCTCGACGCGCGGTATCGGGACTTCATGTCGCGGTACAAGGAGTTTGCCCAGGCGGCTGGTCGCACGTTGGTGGTGCGACTGTCTGCCGACCTCTAGCCCTGCCCGCCTTCAGGTCACGTGCATGTAGGCCTTGAACAGCTCGATCATTTCCGGTGGGATGCGGGTGATGCGCCCCGTGTCCCGTGACAACAGTGTCCAGAGCGACTTGCCGCGGGCCAGCACGTGATCGTCCGCCACTCGGACAATCTCCGTATGGCGCTCGAAGCGGCGGGAGTCCACCGCACCGATCCAGGTGTGAGCGACGATCGCATCCCCCAGCACAGCCTCCCGTCGGTAGTCGATCTCGTGACGGGTGGCCACCCAGCCATACTGCTCCTTCATCTCCGGGGGGGCGCTCACGTTCCAGTGGGCCAGCGCCACGTCGAAGATCCAGCGCAGGTAGACCACGTTGTTGACGTGGTCGTTGTCGTCGATGTCCTCCGGCTGCACGGTGATGGGAATCTCGAAGACCTGGAGACCGTGCTTGGCGAAAGACATCGTCGGTGCGGGCGTGGCGGAACGGGTGATTGAGGCGGCGGGGGGTTGAGGACTCCGACGCGCTGGCGGAATTTAGCACGATGCGATTCTCCTCGGGCCGTGCCTTCCTCGACCAACCGGCGCATGCCGTGACCTTCTTCGGCATGTCCGGCGTGGGCAAGACCACCCTGGCTGGCCTGCTCCAGAAGCAGGACTGGTTCCAGTATTCGGTGGACTACCGCATCGGCACGCGGTATATGGGCGAGCACATCGTCGACAACTTCAAGCGTGAAGCGATGAAGGTGCCGTTCCTGCGCCAGCTGCTGCGTTCGGACTCCATCTATATCCGCTCGAATATCTCGTTCGAGAACCTGAGTCCGCTCTCCACGTATCTGGGGAAACCGGGCAATGAGGAGTTGGGGGGAATCCCGTACGCCGAGTACTGCCGCCGCCAGGCCCAGCATCGGCAGGCTGAAATCAGCGCGCTGCTCGATATCCCGGAGTTCGTGGAGCGTGCGCGCGAGATCTATGGCTACACGCATTTCGTGAGCGATTCGGGCGGAAGCCTGTGCGAAGTGGTGGATGTGAACGACCCACACGACGCGGTGCTACAGTGTCTCTCACAACACACCATGCTGGTGTACATCCGCGGCACGGCGGAGCATGCGCGCATGCTGGTGGAACGCTTCCGCAAACATCCCAAGCCGATGTACTACAATCCCGGATTTCTGGACGCCAAGTGGCGGGAGTACAAGGTGGAGCGTGGCATCAGTGACGACGCCACCGTCGATCCCGATGACTTCGCCGTGTGGGGATTCGAGCAACTGCTCGCGCATCGCACACCGTTGTATGAGGCGATCGCCGAGCGCTATGGGTATGTGATCGAGATGGAGGACGTGCCGTCGTTGCAGACGGAGTCCGACGTGCTTGCCCATCTCGCCCGCACAATTGATCGCTCGCAGAGCGCATCTCCGATTTCCTGACCCCATCGCCCGCATGCAGACCTCATCACGCAGCGCGGGCGACCGGCGCCCGTCTCGCCTTCGTTCGATCATCGGCGGATCCATCGGCAATCTGGTGGAGTGGTACGACTGGTACGCGTACTCGGCGTTCTCGCTGTACTTCGCCAAGAGTTTCTTTCCGCCTGCCAACCAGACGGTGCAGCTGCTGAATGCGGCGGCGGTGTTCGCGGTGGGGTTCTTCATGCGACCGCTGGGCGGCTGGGTGATGGGGCGCTATGCCGACCGTCACGGACGGCGGGCGGCGCTCACCCTGTCGGTGCTGCTCATGTGCGCCGGCTCGCTGCTCATCGCCATCACGCCGAGTTACGCCAGCATTGGCCTGCTGGCCCCGGCGATACTGGTGCTGGCCCGTCTGCTGCAGGGACTCAGTGTAGGCGGTGAGTATGGGGCCAGCGCGACATACCTGAGTGAGATGGCCGGCCAACGGCATCGCGGATTCTGGTCGAGCTTCCAGTATGTCACGCTGATTGCCGGCCAGTTGATTGCGCTCGGGGTGCTCTTACTGCTGCAGCGCCTGCTGACCCAGGAGCAGTTGCTGGCCTGGGGGTGGCGGATTCCATTCGTGATTGGCGCTTGCTGCGCTGTGGTGGCGGTGATGATGCGCCGCTCGCTGGAAGAGACAGACGACTACAAGCGCGACGCGGCGACCCGCACCGAAACATCGGCCGCAGCGACCATACGTGGTCTGATGCAGCATCCGCGCGCCGTGCTCACGGTGGTGGGGCTCACCGCTGGTGGCACGGTGGCGTTTTACACCTTCACGACGTACGCGCAGAAGTTTCTGGTGAACACGGTGGGTTTCACTGCCCAGCAGGCCACGTTCATCAATGCGGTGACACTGGCGGTATATGTGTGCCTGCAGCCAATTGTTGGCGCGATCTCTGATCGCATTGGCCGGCGTCCGGTGCTCACCACTTTTGCGGTGCTGGGCACGCTGGGTACGGTGCCGCTGCTGACCACGCTCGAGCGCACTACGTCGGTGAGCGGCGCCATTGGGCTGTTGCTGCTCGCCCTGACCGCAGTGAGCGGGTACACAGCCATCAATGCTGTCGTGAAGGCCGAGCTGTTTCCCACGAGCATCCGCGCTCTTGGCGTGGGGCTGCCCTATGCCATCACCGTGTCACTGTTTGGCGGCACGGCGGAGTATGTGGCGCTGTGGTTCAAGTCGATCGGGCACGAGCGGTGGTTCTACTGGTATGTCACGGCGTGCATTGCCGGTTCGCTGGTGGTGTATGTGACGATGAAAGAGAGCAGCAAGATTGGATATATGACCGACGACTGATCTTCTCCGCCTATCACCTATCACCTATCACCTTCAGCTTCTCACTCGAAGCCTAGAACTGCAGTTTCCCACAACCGGTTGATGGGTTCTGGGGGTGTTGGTTTTAAGCGGTAGGCCGTAGGTGATAGGACTGAGCAGGCACCTGCCTACGATTCCGCAGGGAACTGCGGGCATGATCGGTTACGGACGCCAGATCACATCCGAACTCGCCACACCGGTACGGTTGATGGTGTTGACTACGATGCCTTCGATGCCCGCTTGTGGGATATCCAATGTGCGCGTGGCCTGCGGCAACAGTCGTTGACGCCAGACGCCGCTGGTGCGCCAGCGCACCAGCCACCAGAATGGTTCGCCGCCGCCGGAGGTGATGGTGAGTTGCACGTTGGTCGCGCCGCGCACGGCCGCGATGGTGGGTGCAACGGGGACCGGTGACTCGAGCCAGGTTGTGGCGGGAGGAAGGGCCCCGTCGGCATACAGTCCCGTCTTGAGTGACGACACAAAACCACCACGATCGTTCTTCACGCTGCTCGCGTTGTAGAAGATCGAACCAGTTGGGCCCCCACCACTGCCCGCTTGCGATCGGGTGATACCGATCTGGGTGGAGATCTCGCCGGCCGCGAAGGGGGCAGTGCTGCCGTCGGCGATGCGATACGACGCGAGGCCTGGCCACAAGTGGCGACGCATGGTGTTCTGCTGCGTCCACCAGGTGAGCAACGAACCGAAATTCTGGCCCACCGACGTGCTCGACCAGTAGAGCTGCGGTGCGAAGTAGTCGGCCCATCCGCGCTGCATCCACAGGCGCGAGTCAGCATAGATCGAGGCATACGCGTCGAGACCGGTGATGCCGGCCGGGTTGCCTGGACGCCAGATGCCGAACGGGCTGATCCCCACGCGAGCAGTGCGCGAAAGCCCACGCACGGTGGTGTACAGGCGCTCCACAAATCGATTCACATTGTCGCGCCGCCAGTCACCACGCGTCATCGTGCCACCTTGACGCTGATACACGGCAAACGCCGCACTGTCGGGGAAGTCCGTGGTGCAGCCGGCCTCGGGATATGGATAGAAGTAGTCGTCGATGTGCACACCATCGAGGGCGTAGCGGCGCACCACATCACTGACCACGGCGATCGCCTGATCGTGCGTCGCGGCTTCACCCGGATCGAACCAGAGCTGCGAGCAGTACCGCCGCAGGACATCCGGGCGGCGGCGGCCAAAGTGCGTTTCTGCCAGACGCGCCGTGTCACTGACATTGCCGGCACGGAACGGATTGAACCACGCATGCAGTTCGATACCACGGGCGTGGCTCTGTTCGATGGCGTACTGCAGGGGATCCCATCCCGGATCACCTCCCTGCGTCCCACTGAACGACCGCATCCAGGGTTCATAGGTGGACGGGTAGAGCGCGTCACCCGCCGCACGCACATGCAGGATCACCGCATTCAGCCCCGCCTGCTGCGCGACATCGAGCAGCGCGACCATCTCGGCCTGCTGCTGCGGAATCGAGAGCCCCGTGCGCGAGGGCCAGTCGATATTGGCGACCGTGGCGATCCACATACCGCGGAACTCGCGCGTGATCGCTGGCACGGTGAAAGTGGTCACCGGGGGCTCGGGTGGAGGCACCACGGGCGGCGCGGGTTCGGCCGGCGCCCCCCCGCACGCAGCAATCGTGGCCAGCGCGAATGCCAAAGCGAGGGAGGCCAGACGATACCGCACACTTGCTCCGGCGGGCGCAGCAAGACAATGTCGCGGCATGCAGACAGACGTACGAATTGGCATCGACCTGGGCGGGACAAAGATCGAAGGAATCGCGCTGAACGCGGACGGCGCAGAGTTGGCACGATTGCGTGTACCGACGCCGCGCAGCTACGACGCAACAGTCGCCGCGATCACTGCACTTGTCCACCAATTGGAGGCGCAGATTGGTGCACGCGGCACAGTCGGAATGGGCATTCCCGGCGTGATCGTCCCCGACACCGGACTCGTCAAAAACGCCAACTCCACCTGGCTCATCGGTGAGCCGCTCGGCCGAGATCTCGAAGCACGACTCGATCGAGAGGTGCGCACGCAGAACGATGCCAACTGTTTTGCGCTCTCCGAGGCCACCGATGGCGCCGCGGCCGGTGCCGATATGGTGTTCGGCGTGATTCTTGGCACCGGTGTGGGTGGCGGCATCGTGCACGGCGGCCGCGTGCATGCGGGGCGCAACCTCATTGGCGGCGAGTGGGGGCACAACGGGTTGCCCTGGGCGTCCGCTGAAGAAGTGCCCGGCCCAGCGTGTTACTGCGGGCGGCAGGGGTGCATCGAAAGCTGGGTGTCGGGCCCCGGCGTGGCTGCAGACCACGCGCGCATCACGGGCGAGGCGATCGACGCGACCGCCGTCATGCAGGCTGCGGCGCGCAGAGATGCGCGGGCGATGGCGACGCATGCACGATGGATCTCCCGTGCCACGCGCAGCCTGGCCACCGTGATCAACCTGCTGGATCCAGACGTGATCGTGCTGGGGGGTGGGCTCTCGAACGTCGCTGGCGTGGTGGACGATATCAGGCGCGAATTGCCACAATGGGTGTTCACGGATCGGCTCACCACCCAGGTGGTGCGCCACCAGCATGGAGACTCCAGTGGTGTGCGAGGTGCGGCGTGGCTCTGGCCTGCCACGGGCGCATGATGCTAGGATTCCCATTCGCATTCACACGCCAGTGGCAACAGGTCGGGCGTGTGCACTGCTGGCCTATCGTATAACGGCTATTACCCCGGCCTTTGGAGCCGGAGATCTTGGTTCGATTCCAAGTGGGCCTACTAAAACAGCGGTTGTGGGGTTTGGGTGGCGGGTTTAGCGTAAGACATTCCCCTGCAACGGTTTACGTGACGTTTCCATGGTCGGGCTCGTCTGGTTGGAAACCGGGCGGAGCCCGATTATCTTGAAATGCTGCCAACAATTGGGACGGAGCCGCCGCGCCTGCAGAGGTACCGGCGATACTCCGCCCCGTTTTTGGTGCTCTGCTTCAGAACCTTTTCTCGCGTGAGATTCTCATGAGCGCCGCCACGGACGTTACTGCTGCGTCCTCGCCCCGTGGTTTCAAGATCCTCTCCGGCACGGCCAACCAGCCGCTGGCCGAAGAGATTGCGCGCTCGCTTGGCGCGGAGCTGTGCAAGGTGACCTGCACGCGTTTCGCCGACGGTGAAGTGTTTGTGCGCATCGACGAAAACATCCGCGGTGCGGACGTGTTCGTGGTGCAGCCCACCAATCCGCCGGGCGAGAACATGCTCGAGCTGCTGTTGCTGGTCGACGCCGCGCGTCGGGCTTCGGCCGCTCGTGTCACTGCGGTGTTGCCGTATACGGGCTACGCTCGACAGGATCGCAAGGATCAGCCACGTGTGGCTATTGGCGCGAAGCTCATGGCCAACCTGATCGAGACGGCTGGCGCCGACCGTGTGCTGGGTCTCGACTTCCACGCACATCAGCTGCAGGGCTTCTTCGACGTGCCGGTCGATCACCTGTATGCGTCGCCCGTGTTCACGAACTACTTCCGCAAGAAGGGGCTCAAGGACCTCGTGGTGGTCGCCCCGGACGTCGGCTCGGCCAAGATGGCGCGCGGTTTTGCGAAGCGCCTCGACGCCACGTTCGCCATCATCGACAAGCGTCGCCCAAAGGCCAATGTGGCCGAGGTGATGAACGTCGTCGGTGAAGTGGAAGGCCGCGATTGTCTCATTCCCGATGACATGATCGACACGGCAGGCACGGTGTCCGAGGCGGCGCGCGCGCTCAAAAACCTTGGCGCGAACGACATTTACGTGTGCGCCACGCATGCGCTCTTCAGCGGCCCGGCCGTGGAACGCCTGTCCAACGCGCCGATCAAGGAAGTTGTGGTCACCGACTCGATCAACCTGCCGCAGGAACGCCGGTTCGACACGCTGCGCATCCTGTCCGTGGGCGATCTGCTCGCGAAGGCCATCCGCTTCACGCACGCCGACCAGAGCGTGAGTGTGTTGTTCGAGTAAATCCGTTTGTAGGCGCAGGACCGCAGTGGCAGGTGCAGACGTAGTTCGCAGGTGTAGGTGCACGACGGACGGGACGACCGAGATCCGGTTACTCCCGCACCATTTTTCCGAGAGACAGTCACATGGCAAACGTTACGCTCGACGCAACCGCTCGCGTCGAAACCGGCAAGGGCGCCGCGCGCAAGATCCGTCAGGCCGGCAGCATTCCTTCGGTCATCTACGGCCATGGCCGTGAGCCGCAGTCGCTCACGACCAACGCGCGTGAGACCGAGCGCCTGATCAAGAGCATCGCCGTCAGCAGCACCGTCATCGAGCTCAACATCGATGGCAAGACGTCGCGCACGCTCATTCGCGAAATCCAGCGTCACCCGTTCAAGCGCACCATCCTCCACATCGACTTCCAGGAGCTGGTGGCTGGTGAGACGGTGTCGGTGAAGTGCCCGATCGTGTACGTGGGCACGCCGGAAGGTGTCCGCCTCGAAGGCGGTATCCTCGACCAGATCATGCACGAACTGCACATCCAGGTCGACCCGGCCAGCATCCCGAACCACATCGACGTGGACATCTCGGGTGTGAAGCTCGGCAAGTCGCTGCACGTCTCCGACCTCAAGCTCCCCGCCGGTATCAAGGTGCTGGACGATGCAGGCGCGACGGTGTGCGTGGTGCAGCCGCCGAAGGTGCAGGAAGAGAAGGCTGAAGGTGCGGCCGAGCCGGAACTCATCCGCAAGCCGAAGCCCGACGACAAGTAAGTCGCTCGACGTTCTCGTTCGATTCAGTCCCGCGGGGCGCGGAGTCCGTTCAGCATGGTCACCCCACGCTGGCGCATTCCGCGCCCCGCGCGTCTTCCCCTGCGTATGAAAGTCATCGTTGGACTTGGCAATCCCGGCCGCGAATACGAGAACACCCGCCACAACGTGGGCTGGTGGTTGATCGACCATCTCAAGGATCGCTGGCATTTCGAGGCGTGGCGCAAGGATGGCGATGCCATCTCCACCACCGGTCTCGTAGGCACGAAGAAGGTCAAGCTGGTCAAGCCGCAGACGTACATGAACCTCAGCGGCTCGGTGCTGCGCCCTTACCTCAAGCGTGAAGGCTGGACCGCGGCGCAGGACCTTTTGGTACTGGTGGACGAAGTGGCCGTGCCGGTGGGCGAGTATCGCCTGCGCGCGGCGGGCAGTCCCGGCGGACACAATGGCCTCAAGAGCATCGAGGCGCATCTCAAGTCGGCCACCTACCCCCGTCTTCGTGTGGGCATCCGTCCGGTGGATGAGCGTCGCCAGATCGGCGATCTCGCCGATTTTGTACTGCACGCGATGCCGCGTGATGAACGCGCGCTGGTGGACGACATCACGCCGCGCATGACCGACGCGATCGAACTGTGGATCGCCGAAGGCACCGAGAAGGCTGTGAGCACAATGGGGCGCTGAGTCACCTCGCGCCGCCCGGGACCGCGCCATATGTTCGCGCGGTCCCGCTATCAATCAATCGAACGTCAACTCAGCGCAGCCGCGGATTGGTCTTGCGTGGCGCTTTCTGACAGGTGGGCCATGCAAAGGCACCACCACCACCTGCCGCAGCCGCGTTGCCCTGCGGACGGATCTGTTCCGCGGTGGCCCGCTCGCGTGTGATCGTCGTGGCATCGTTCGCCGCGAGATACGCGAGCATCGCCGTCACGGTCGCGTTCCAGCGCAGGTCGTCGAACACGACCTTGTCGTACGTGTCGCGGTTCGTGTGCCAGGTGTAGCTGCCGTAGTCCCAACCGATGCCGCCGAGGCCAAACGCCGGCGCACCGTGGCACGCAAAGCTCGCATCGTCACTGCCTCCACCGCTCGGCGCGCCTGGAATGCGCGGCGTCAGCACCGATGACACCTCGGTCGGCATCGCGGCAATCCACTGCCGCAGGTGCGCACCCGCATCTACCAGACCACCGGCATTCACACTTTGCACACGACCGGTGCCACCATCCTGATTGAACAGGGCCTGGAGCCCCTGCACCACTTCCGGATGATCTTCGGTGAAGGCCCGTGAACCGACGAGTCCATGCTCTTCGGCCGTCCAGTGGCCAATGAGAATGGTGCGCTTGGGCTTCGGGTACACCGTCGCCAACAGACGCATAGCTTCCAGCATGGTGAGCGAGCCGGTGCCGTTGTCGGTCGCGCCCGAGCCACCGTCGAACGAATCGAAGTGCGCGGACAGCACCACGTACTCGTTGGGCTTCTCCGTACCCTTGATCATGCCGATCGTGTTGAAGATCGGCTGCTCACCCAGCAACGCGGCATCGAGGTTGAGTCGCACGGTGGGCGACTGCTTGTTCTCGGCCAGACGGAACACGAGACCGTAGTCTTCGCATGACAGCGCGATGGCGGGCGCCTTGGTGTTGTAGCTCTCGAACACGTCGATCGTGCCCCACGCGTTCTTGGGGCGCGATGAGATCACACCGGCCACGCCTCCTTCTTCAAGACGCACACCGAGACTGCCCGTGCCGAGTGCGTTGGAGTAGCCCGTACCGCGCACGCTGATGCCACCCCATTCGGTGTTCACGGCGGCACGCAGGCTATCCATGCGGGCCTTGGAAGCGGGCGTGGCGTGCTGCTGCCAGTTGTCTGTGGGACGGCAGGTGGGCTGTGGCGCCGAGACCAGCACGAACTTGCCCTTGGCCTGCGGCAGCCACTTCACAAACTCCGTGCTGTCGGCGAACCGCGGCAACACCACGACGCCCGCGGTGAGGTCCTTGCTGCCGGTGCCAGGGCTCCAGGCCAGCATGGTGCCTTCGAGCGAGCGCACGCGGGGCGTGAGCAGGTCGATGTGCGAGTGGCCGCGCCGCCAGCCGCGCCAGGTGCCGATCTGCTCGTTCTTCCCTTCCACGCCCCACTGCTTGTAGAGGGACAGCAGCCAGTCGTTGGCCGCCTTCTGGCGTGCGGTTCCGGTAAGGCGCGGACCGATGGAGTCGAGCAGTGCCTGAGCCAGACGTTCCACGTGCGAGCTGTCCATGCCCAGCGTCCAGAGGCGCTTGAGCGTGGGGTCGCTGGCAGGGGACGTGGCAGGTGCCTGAGCGCTGAGACGCGACGGCCCCGAGGCGCTGACGGCAAGGCCGAGGGCGAGCGCCCCCAGCAGGGGACGTGGGACGAGGGACAGGCGGGAAGTCATGGAGGGGAGCTTCTGGTCCATTGGGGCGGAGGCGCCACGACAGGTGGCGGGTTGAGAACTGGCGACCGTGAGGGGAGGTTTGTACATGGCCCACACACATCGTTTCCGAATCCTACTGCTTGGCGCCCTCGCCTGCGCATCGGCGTCGGCCCTCACCGCCTGCACCTCAGGTGCCGGTGACTCCGCTCCGGCTTCGGCCTCACTCGACCTCGGCGCCCCCACCGAGCTCTCGAGCCCTGCACAGCCTGGCAGCAACACGCCGTACCTCGAAGTAACGGCCGATCAGCGGCTGTTTCTCTCCTGGACGCAGCGCGCCGCCGACTCCTCGGTGAGCATCCAGATGGCCGAATGGCGCGATGCGGCGTGGGATTCCACGCGCACCATTGCGAGCCAGCGCCAGTTCTTCGTGAACTGGGCCGACTTCCCGGTGATGACGGCGCTGGGCAACGGCGATCTCGCCGCGCATTGGCTCGAGCGCGAGGCCAACGGCAAGTACAGCTACGGCGTGCGTGTCGTGCGGTCGAGTGATCAGGGCCGCACCTGGAGTGCGCCGGTCACGCCGCACACCGACGGACTGGCCGCCGAACATGGCTTTGTTTCGATGTGGGCCGAGGGGAGCGATCGCATCGGGCTGGTCTGGCTGGACGGCCGCAAGAGCGCGATGCCCGACTCGGCGCGCGAGATGACAGTGCGCACCGCGGCCATTGCGCCCGATGGCACACTCGAACGGGAAACGCTGGTGGACGCGCGCACCTGTGACTGCTGCCAGACCGGTACGGCGGGCACACGCAGCGGGCGCGTGATCGCCTATCGTGATCGCAGCGCCGAGGAGATTCGCGACATCGTGGTGGTGCGCCAGACGGCGGGTGGATGGACCGAGCCGCAGAAGGTGCACAACGATGACTGGCACTATCCGGGCTGCCCGGTGAATGGCCCGCAGGTGGCCGCGGCTGGAGATACGGTGGTGATCGCCTGGTTCACCGCGGCGCATGACACGGCGCGGGTGTATGTGGCGCGCTCGGTGGACGGCGGTGCGACGTTTGCCGCACCGGTGCGCATCGACGACGGCAATCCGATTGGCCGCGTGGACGTGTTGCTCGACGACCAGACCCGCCCCGTCGTGGTGTGGCTGGAACAGCGTACCCCCGAGCGCTCGGAGGTGTTGGTGCGGCGCGTGGGACTCGACGGCGCGCTGGGTGTACCTCAGGTGATCGCCAGCACGAGCGGCGCGCGCCAGAGTGGATTTCCGCGCATCGCCCGGCATGGTGACGCGCTCATCGCGGCCTACAACACCGTGACGCCGATGGGTGTGCATGTGGCGCGTGTCCCTCTTTCTCCGACTTCCAAGCCATGATTCGTCTTCGTTTCCACGCCGGGCTGACATCGGTCTGCGCGCTTGGCTGCGCGTTGTTTGGCGCGGCCACGTCGTTGCAGGCCCAGCGCGCGGCCCAGGCTCCATCGGCGGGCGTGAACAGTTCGCCGCTGCCGCTCAAGCACGATCCCAAGCCCACGACGGCCGCCATCACATCGCAGGACCTGATGACGCGTCTCTACATCTTCGCCGACGATTCGATGTCGGGGCGTGATGTGGGCACGGAAGGCCACGTGAAGGCGACGGACTATCTGGCGCGCGAGGTGCAGAAGCTCGGGCTCACGCCAGCCGGTGAGAACGGCACGTTCTTTCAGACGCTCCCCCTCAAGACGCGTCGTGTCGATCGCATGTCGTCGTTCATTGCCGGCGGTGCATCGCTTGCCATTGGCACTGAGTGGGCCATCGGCGGCAACACCAGCCTCGATCTCGATGGCGTGGAAGTGATCTACGCCGGCGCATTCGGCGAGACGGCCGCGGCGCTGACGCCGGAGCAGGTGAAGGGACGTGTGGTCGCCTATGCACCCGAGGCGTCCAACGCCGCGCTGACCAAGTCGAT
>NZ_DASWXE010000078.1:0-25461 GCF_036405635.1 Gemmatimonas sp.
GAAGTGTTCACCCAGCGCGTCAAGATTGATCCCAAAGCACCGTATCTGGTCAAGTGCAAGATTCAGGAATGGTTCACATCCCAGTCAACCGCATACGTGACCGACAAGCTAGACCATGAACAACGGTTCTACGCATGCTGGCATCAACTCCCCTCTGAATGGTGGCAGTGGCTCACGATTGATGGGAAGGCTATTGCTCGGATTGATGTGTCCAAGTGCTACTATACGGCAATGTGCATGGTGACTGATCGTGCCCCGTTAGTGAACGCCTTGCCTGATGTGTTGAATGTGCTGGACGTGCTGATTGAGCTGCCCCGGGTTCCGTGGACACCCACTTAGGGTGTTTACTTGGAACACGGAGGTGTCCGATGGGAACGCGACGGCGATTTAGTGCCGAGTTTAAGACCGAAGCCGTACGGTTGGTCCGGGAGCGGGGCGTGTCCATGGCGCAGGCGGCGCGCGAGCTGGATGTCCACCCCAATCTGCTGCGGAGCTGGGTGCGGGCAGTAGCGGAACACGTGGAGCAGCCCTTTCCTGGCGTCGGCCAACAGCGACCGGAGCAGGCAGAGATTGCGCGACTGCAGCGCGAGGTCGCGCGACTCAAGATGGAGCGTGACATCCTAAAAAAGCCACCGCGTTCTTCGCGAGAGAGTCGACGTGAAATTCGGCTTCATTGCGAAACACCGAGGAACGTGGCCCGTCGATCTCTTGTGCGATGCTCTCGGGGTATCGCGGAGTGGCTTTTACGCGTGGCGTCGACGCCCCCCGTCGCGGCGCGCCCATCGTGATGCGCAATTGCTGGTCGCCATGCGCGCGAGCTTCGTGGCGAGCGATCGGACCTATGGCGTCCGACGCGTGTGGGAGGATGTGCAGGACGCCGGGCTGGCCTGCGGGCGCGAGCGGATCGCACGGCTGATGCGAGATGCCGGGCTGCGCGCACGCCCGAAGCGGCGTCAGCGCCCCACCGCGCCATCGATCGATGCGGTCCATACGCTCGCCCCGAACGTGCTGGATCGGCAATTCGGCGCCACCGCGGCCAACCAGAAGTGGGTGGCGGATTTCACGTACGTGTGGACCAGCGAAGGGTGGCTGTTCGTTGCCGTGGTCCTGGACCTGTTTTCGCGCCGCGTGGTGGGGTGGTCGATGCAAGCGGCCATGACGGCGCAGCTCGTCACCGACGCGCTCGTGATGGCCGTGTGGCGTCGTGGCGCGACCACGGCACTCATCCACCATTCCGACCGCGGCGCGCAATACACCAGCGCGCCCTTCCAGCGCCTCCTGCGCGAGATCGGCGTCACGTGCAGCATGAGTCGCGCCGGCAACGTCTGGGACAACGCGGTGGCCGAGAGCTTCTTCTCGACGCTCAAAACGGAACGCGTGCACCGGCACCACTATCGGACGCGAGACGAAGCCCGGGCGAGTATCTTTGACTTCATCGAACGCTTCTACAACGTGACGCGACGCCATTCATTCCTCGGGAACATCAGTCCGGTCACATTCGAGCAGAAACATGCAGTAGCTTAACTCACCGTCCACGAAACTTGGGGCAACTCACTACTCGGTTTGAACGTCTTCTTTGTTGTGTGGGTCATCTGTGTGGGATTGCAGTTGTGGGTGTTGTCAGAGCCCCTTCTAGATGCGTACCTGATTGTGTATGGGACGACGGTGATACTTGCTTCGCCCAGCTGGCTTACTCGTTTGTGGATTGAACGTAGGTGGAGCTGGAGACGAACACCGGAACGTATAAACGACGATTCCAAACCGGTTACAGCAGAGAATGCCGCTATCCCTTCTGAGCAATAGTCCGCGCAAGTCATTGGATGCATCGTGCGGTATGACAAATCCAACTCAACCCGACAAGCCTGAAACCGAGAAGCGGGAACCACTCGATTTTCCGGGCTTTGATCCAAACGATGAAGACCCGGTTGGTGATGATTCTAAGATCGAACCGGGTACCAAGACCGCTGACGAACCGGATGGCCCACCTGATCCTACGCGGGCACCGGAAGAGCCATAAATGAAAAAGCCCCTAGCGGATGATTGCCGGGGGCTTTGTCGTGCTGCGTACTAGCTTGTCGTAACGCTATCTGGCTCTAATGGTAGGTTGTATCGTTTGGCGAAGCGACGACGATACTTGAGCTTCTTGTAGACACGAGCGATGACATATCCGTAATTGTAGTACAACGTGCCTTTGACGATGAGGACCGCCACGTTGGCTATTACCACGGGGATGGGCGCTATGATTGAACTGCCGCCGAGTGCCACTGTCCATGGCATCATCACAACGTTGGCGAAGATCAGATAGAGTAGGAGAGTCCGAAAGGCTTGCGTTTCCTCACGAAGGATGAGCCGCAGGCCATACGAAGACCGTATGAGCGTCCGAGTCTCGTCAGCTCGTTCCCAGAGGTCTTTCCTGTATGATGCGTGATAGCTCTGCGACATCTCGGCCAGACGTCTCCGGATGTTCGCGTTGATCTTTCGAAACACCCACATCCCAACCTTTACGACTATCCAGAGCGTGAAGGTTGATACTGCGGCGTAGAAGACCTGTTCGGGCGCTTGGATGACCCATTGGGTGAAACGCTTGGTAGATAGGGAATCGAGTTGCATTTCCCGATTCTACAGTTCCCGGACAGTTTTTCCAGCGATTCCGAACGCCCAAACATTGAGTTTGCTGGGATGGTGCTGTCGGACGTTTGCTCCATTGTGGAGATTGCGCCCGATTATTGGGGAGGCTATTTCCGATGGGTTACCCTGACCCTACTGGAGTCCTTTGACGATGAAGAAGGTTACTGAAGTCGCGGTCCTTGCCAGCACTCTCGTAGGGCTCGTGTTGGGCTTCTTTGCCATCGCGAAGGAACTGAGGGCTACCGGTGAGCCAAAACTGAAGGCCGTCGCCACATTTCACCGGAGTGCTTTGTCTCCTGAGTTCCTCAACGCTGTGAAGGGGAGCTTGTTTCTTGATTCGCAGAGGCGTCAGTCGTTGAACGCTTTGTTGGCTCGTGATGGTATTGTCGGTGACATCTCTTCCGACGAGTTGCCGCAGATCAACGAGTATTGGCAGTTCGAGATTGCCAATGAGGGTAGCGCCGTATTGAAGAACGTCCGTCTGACGGTGCCTCAGTCAACAGAGGCCCGGTTTCAACACGAGGGGGAGCCAGCCAAACACCGCACAGTATCAGGAGTGCTAGAGCTTGGTGACCTTAGTCCGGGAGCCAGAGCGACTGCCAACGTGTGGGTTGTAGTGGGGCGAAGCCCAGAGCGGGTGGACTTTCGGATTGCGCATGACGAGGGCATTGGCTCAGTCGATGTTCTTCTGCCCACTGGCCGGATTGGGCAGTTCGCGGAGCTGCTATTGACGCCTCCGACGCTCTACTTCGTGCTTGTTGCTCTGTTGTTTCCTGCGATCTCTTCGGGAGTCGCCGCACTCGGTTACCGGAGCAGCTACAGAAAGACGAAGGCCAAGTTGGCGTCTCAGGATGAATCAGCACGCCAAATACCACCCAATCCATTGCCCTAAAAACACAGATCCCCCGCAACGCTCGGCCCTCAAGCGGTACGGGGGAAGTCTGTTTATACGGTCCGTTGCCAGAAGGTCACACCACTCGACCTTACCCTACATCGTGCAACGACTACGGAAGACGTCTCTAAGCCTTGGTTTCCCAACAGCTTGTGATACGGACCGGTTGGACAGATGGGACTGCCAAATGATCACCTCCTCGATGTAGGGTTGAACAACGGGCGCTGCAGCCGCTGGAACAGGTCTTGGGTCCCGCACCATCGGATATATCCACGGCACTTGGGACTGTCACTCGACTGGCTGCCGAGCTCGGCCTTAGATGACGGAATGCGGACGCTCCTCCGCATCGGGCATATGGTATGACATCGCGCGTCTCCCTGCAAGCATCAAAGTCGTGATCTGTCACACGGTTGCGCGCGTGGTACTTTTCAAGAATCCCGTCCCGCCCTCCGTCCCAACGCGCCGCGCCTTTGTCACGTAGCCCGGACGCGACTCCCACCTGTTGTACCCTTTCCTGGATCTGCCCATGCACGTGTCCGCCCATTGGCGACGCGCCCCCTATGCGCTCGCCCTATTGGCCTGCGCGGCTCCGGCCGCACTGATTGCTCAACCGGGACGTGGCGGCGGCGCAGGCGGCGCAGGCGGCGCTGGTGCGGCTGCCGGTGGTGCCACCCCCACCAACGCCCTGCCGGCGCTCCCCAAGGGGCCTCGCGCCATGATGCTGCGTGATTGGTATCGTGTGGCCAACCTCAGCAATCCTGCCGTCTCCCCCGACGGGAAGCGCATCGCGGTCACCGTCACGCGCCCGGTCGAAGCCGACAACCGTCGCCATAGCGAGATCTGGGTGGTGAACTCGGCGGGCGGGGAGCCGCAGCGCTGGACCTCGCCCAGCACCGAAAGCAGCAATCCGCGCTGGTCGGCCGACGGCAAATACCTGTTCTTCACCTCCCAGCGCGCCGGTGGCACGGGCAACACCTGGGCGATTCGCCTCGACCAGCCCAGCGGCGAAGCCTTCCAGGTGGGTGACTACCCCAGCGGCTCCATGCCGTCGGACGGATCGTTTGCGGTGTTCACCGACGCCGGCCGGCCGGCGCCAACGGCACCGAGTCCGGATCCGTTCAACGCGATGCAGCCCATGGCCCGCCCGCCGTTCGAGGCCATCACGCGCCCCTCGGTGGCCAACCGCTTCGACGGCCGCCATGTGGTGGACATGTCGTACAAGGTGAACGGCGTGGGCTTCGTGCCCGGTCGTCGTGTCGCGCGAACGTGGCGCCCGACGCAGATCGCCCGCCAGGCCATCGGCGATACCGCGAAGAAGGTCATCACCAGCACGGCCTATTCGCACCGCAGCCCGGTCGTCTCGCCGGACGGTAAGTGGATCGCCTTCACGGCCGACGCGAAGTTGCGTGCCGACTCCGTGGTGGACATGGAGCGCGACTCGCTGGCGAAGCTGCCGTACAACAAGGTCCGCGATGAAGCCGAGCGTAACGACGCCGACATCTACGTGATCGATGCCAACGGCGGCACGCCGCGCAAGGTGGCTGAGTGGATGGGCGCCGAGTCGGCGCTCGCCTGGTCGCCCGATGGCAAGCAGCTCGCCTTCATCGGCCGCCCGGCCCGCACGAAGAATTCCAACATCTACGTGGTCGATGTGGCCGGCGGCACGCCGCGTCCGTTGCTGGGCAACTGGCAGTACGAGCCCGGTGACTTCGACTGGCTGCCCGGCGGTATCCAGCTCACTGCCGAAATCGGTGGACGGTCGGCCGTGCTGCGCGCCGACATGAGCGGCAAGGCACTGCCCACCGAACTGGTGAGTGGCCGTCGTCAGTTGCGTGGTGCGAGCTACGATCCGACCGGCAAGACGCTGGCGTACGTGGCCACGTCGATGAACAAGCCGACCGAATTGTTCGTGGCCAGTGGTGATGGCACGGGCGAACGTCAGCTCACGAACTTCAACAAGGACGTCAACGCCGACGTGGTGTGGAGCGACGCTGAGCGCATCACGTACAAGAGCGTGGGCAACCTGGAGATCGAAGGCTGGCTGATGAAGCCGTATGGTTACGAAGCCGGCAAGAAGTATCCGATGGTCATCTACATCCACGGCGGACCGCACTCGTCGTACGGCGAAGGCTGGTTCGACGAGTTCCAGAACCTCGCCGCACAGGGCATGTTCGTGCTGTTCACCAACCCGCGTGGCTCGAGCGGCTATGGTGCGCCGTTCACGTACAGCACGCGTGGTCGCTGGGGCATGGAAGACTATCAGGACCTGATGAAGGCGGTGGACATCGTGGCCGCGCGCGCTGATGTGGACAGCACCAAGATGGGCGCCACGGGTGGTTCGTACGGTGGCTTCATGACGACGTGGATGGCCACGAAGACCACGCGCTTCAAGGCGATCGAGACGGATCGTACGATCACCGACTGGACGTACTGGTACGGATCCAGCGATGCGCAGGGGCTCACAGAGTTCGAGTTTTACGGCAAGCCGTGGGACAACCAGAAGCTGTACGACGAGCTCTCACCGATCCGCTATGTGAACAAGGTGAAGACGCCCATGCTCATCGTGCAGAGCGAAGAAGATCATCGCACACCGATGGGTAGCGCCGAGATCTGGTTCATGTCCCTCAAGAAGCAGGGCGTGCCGGTGGAGCTCATCCGCTATCCGCGCTCCAACCATGACCTGAGCCGCACGGGTGAACCGTGGCTGCTGGTGGATCGTTTGGGTCGCCTGCGTCAGTGGTTTGGTTACTGGTTGCAGGGAACGCAGCCGGGCACCACGGCCAACTGATCGGCCACACGGCAATGACAAACGGGGCGCGCATCGCGATGATGCGCGCCCCGTCTTCACATCGCCCACTGAAAGATCAGCCGGCGAAGCAGTAGAACAGCGCGTTGCCGCCGGTGGCCTTGAGATTCTCCTGGCCGCAGCCGCGCGAGGCGTGTGCGTTGTTCCACGACGTCGGATTGGCACCGCCACCCTGACGATCATGATGACCCACGAGCGCACTGCCCGTGGCTGCGTTGCTCGTCCAGTTGTTGCACGTGGAGTCACCGGCATCGCCCGACACTCGGCCGTCGAGCGTGGAGCCTGTCAGGATGTCGTGCGTGTTGGGCGTGTCACCGCGGCCGTTCACCACCGCGCCCTTCTCGGTGATGCTGTTGTCC
The DNA here is from genome assembly GCF_036405635.1 of Gemmatimonas sp. GTDB lineage: Bacteria > Gemmatimonadota > Gemmatimonadetes > Gemmatimonadales > Gemmatimonadaceae > Gemmatimonas. The sequence goes on from NZ_DASWXE010000078.1 coordinate 6,686, forward strand.
TTGGACAACTTGTTGTTGTCGCTGTGCAGATCGTCCACGCTGGTGGCGACGACCACACCCTTGGCGTTCTTCCACGGGCCCTTGCCGATACGATCACGCGCATTGATGGCCTGCTTGCCACCCACGGCCTGCTGGCTCAGGTAGGCATGCCACGTCTTGCCACGCACACCGGCGGCCTCCGCCAGCGTGGCGCAGTGCTTGTCGGCGCCTTCGACGCCACCGAGGTTGGCACCATCACCAAGACCAACACTGGTGATGAAGAATGACATGTCCTGCTGTGTGGCAGGTGTGACCGGCGTAGTGGGCGTCGCGCTGGACAGCATCACGCTGACCACGGCAATGGGCAGATGGAGCGGGACCATGAGGGAGCCTCGTTTCGGAGCTACTGCTGTGGAGAGAGAAGAACGACCTCGGCCGTGCGTGCCTTGATCGCGGCGGGACTGTAGGGAAGCGGCACGAACGAACCGCGCGCCCACAGGGGAAAGAGGTTGGCATAGAACGGACTGCGCGGGTCACCACTCTGACCCGGTGTGTTGGTGACGCGTGCCGCGTCCCAGTTCGCCAGATCGATCACCACACGCAGGCTCGCGCCATGCATCTGATTGTCGGTGTTGCCGGTGGAGTGCAGCGTGTTGGCATACCCTCCGCGCGGCAGTGGTCCCGGCGACAGCCGAGCCCGCACCGAGTCGTGCACGAGCGCATCGAGCACGTGACTGATACGCGAGTAGTGGAACTTTGGGTCCCCATAGCGCCAGGTCGACATGTCGGCGCCGAAGCGTCGCGTGACATCGGCCACGGCGTCTTCGAACGCGACGCGCAGAATGGAATCGCGCGTGGCGGCCGGGCGTGTGCCGAGCAGTGAATCCGGGCGTGTGAGCCATTCCACGGTGCGGGCGAGCGGTACCGTTCTGATGGCAGCGCGCGCCACACGCGGCACCACCACATCGGCGGTGATGCTGGACAGGCGTCGTTCCCACATCGCGTAGAGCGCCGCGCCGCGCGCGTCCACGCTCATGAAGCGGTTCCAGCGCAGCACGGTATCGTGCGCGGCGGAGGCCGCCGGTGTGCTGAACGTGATATTGGCGAGCAGCGGTACCAATGCACGGGCGGGCAGCGACATCTCGTCGTGCTGCAGTGCGCCGCTGCTGGCCACCGTAGCCTTGCGTGTGGTGTCGAGCACCTCGAGCAGCCGGTCGCGGCGATAGGGGTCGGCCCACGTGCGCGCCAGGGCGTCGAAGTGTCCATACGAGCTCGGCACATTGAACGCGTTGGCCGTGCCGACATAGCCGCGCGTTGGCGAGGCTTCGTGCGGCATTTGCAGAATGGGCAGATAACCCTTCCACTCGAAGCGGCCGTCGCCGGGTACGGGCACGAGCCCATCCCAGTTCGGGCGAATGGGTGCGATGGCCGCGGTCTGCCATCCGATGGCGCCGCTGGTATCGGCCCAGATCCAGTTCAGCGCCGGCATGCGCGCATACGACAAGGCGGTGCGAGCCTCCGACCAGTTGCGCGCCTGATTGAGACGCAGGCTGGCGAGATAGGGCGCGCTGCCCGGCTCGAGCCATGCGGCACGCAATGCCACGGCCTGACGACGCGTGCTGTCGGTGTAGAGCACCGGACCGTGACGTGTGAAGGCCAGTTTCACGATCTCCGGCGCGGCGCCACGCACACGAATCGTGTCGGTCACGATGCGCATGCGCTCGAAGCTGCCCCCGTAGCGATACTCGCGCGGATTCGACGCGCCGAGCTCGTAGACGTACAGGTCTTCGGCGTCCACACCAAAGATGGTAAGACCCCAGGCGCCATGCTGATTGTGGCCGATCGCCACACCGGGAATGGCCGGTTCACCGCCGCCGATGACGTCCCACCCCGGTGCCTTGAGATGCACCATGTAGCGCAGAGACGGGATGGCGATCGTGCGATGTGGATCGTTGGCGACGATCGGCTTGCCACTCGCGGTGCGTGAGCCGGCGATCACCCAGTTGTTGCTTTCCCAGCGCTCCATGTCGGAGTCGCGCGGCGCGAGCGCGGCTCCGGTGCGTCGCCACGAAGACGCGACTTCTTCGAGGCGAAAGGAGGGCGTGGACCGTGATCCGTCGTAGTCGGCAAAGAGTTGCGCATCGTTCGCGGCGCCGACGAGCTGGGCCACCGCGGAATCGATGGCGAGGCGCGCGTTTTCGGGCTCGAAGCGCTTGCGGCGGCGCACGGCGGCTTCGCCGATGGCGCGCACCGCCCGGGCATGATTGGGTTCATCCTTGGCGTTGGAGGCCAGTGCATTGTGGCGCGAGACCACGATGGCTGGTGTCCACTTGCCCGGGGTGATGCCCAGCGCCTTGAGGTCGGGCGGCATGAGCGACGTGTCGCGCTTCACCTGATCGACGTACGCATTCACGCCGTCCACAAAGGCCTGAATGATGGCGGCACCGCGTGGATGGTACTGCACGAGCTCCGTCGTCATCGAACCGCGATAGCGCAGCAACCGCGCAGCGCGATCGCGGGCCACCCATCGGGGCCCAAGTGCTTCGGCCATCGTGCCGGTGGCTTGCCGACGCCACAGCTCGAGTTGGAAGAGGCGGTCGCGCGCCGAGCTGTAGCCCTGGGCGAAGAACAGGTCGTGTTCGTTCTTCGCGTCGATGTGCACGATGCCCGCACTGTCCCGCGTGAGGCTGACCGGCGCCTGCAGGCCGGCCACGCGCAATCCGCTGGGCGCGGCGGCGAGTGGCGGTGCGGCGCGTGGCGGTGTGGCGGTCGCTTGGGCATGCGCGACGGACCACGAGCAGGTGACGGCAACCGCAACCGCGTGGAGCAGGGTGGGACGCCGCAGGAGTGAGGTCGGCATCAGAGGGGAGGAGGGAGGTCAGGGACCGCTGAGCGCCGCCGCAAACGCGTCGACGATGTCACCAGCCGGCCGGATGTCGTGAATGGCGTCGACACTGCGGCCGGCTTGCCAATAGTCCTGCGATACGCCCTGCACACTCGAGCGCTTGAGCTGCCGCAGCGAACGCACCGCGTACCAGGTGCGAATCCAATGTTTGGTCTTTCGTCCGCGAAACAACATGCGCGCCAACGGGCCCACGGTGGTACCCAGCTTCTCGACATACGGCGTGCGCAACACTGCCACAGGCACGCCGGTGAGCCGCTCGGTCAGCACCACATCCGACGCCTTGGCGTCGACGATGGCCTGCTTGTACCGCGCATCCGAATTGCATTCGGTGGTGGCGATGAATCGTGTGCCCAGTTGGGCGCCGACATAACCCATCTCGAGCAGGGCGCGAAACTGCGACGGTTCGCCCACACCGCCGGCGGCGACCACGGGCAGGCCCAGGTCGGCGACTTCGTCGAGCAGCGCGCGCGGATCCCGGCCACCGGCATGTCCGCCCGCCTGATTGTTCACCGCGACCAGGCCATCCACACCACCATCGCGGCCCTTGAGGGCCCACTTTCGCTCGGTGATGTCGTGATAGACCACGCCACCGGCGGCGTGCACGCGATCGGCCACCCAGCGCGGATTGCCCAGAGACGTGAGGAAGAAACGCACGCCTTCTTCGAGCGCGGTTTCCACCCACCGTACCATGCGATTGTGATACGTCTTGCTGGATGCCTCGATGAGCGCGTTGAAGCCGATCGGGGCACCACCACTCAGCTCGTGGATCTTGCGCAGCCCTTCGCGGAACTCCCAGCCATGCACATAGGTGAGCGAGATGGGCTGCACCACGCCCAGGCCGCCCGCCTTGCTGACTGCGGCCACCAGTTCCGGATTGCTGCAGGGGTACATCGGACCACAGATCAGTGGTACGCGAATCCCGGTGTGGCGCGTGAGGGCGCTCTCGGAGAGGGGCGTGGCCATCAGGCCTTCGCGGGCGGAGACAGCCGCCAATGCACGGTACAGCGCGCGACCTCTTCACCATCGGCGTCGCGCACGATCGCTTCCACATCCTGCACGATGGGCTCCGTCACGCTGGGCGGTGCATCGGCGTGGGTTTCGCACACCAGCGTGCCGCGGGCCTTCTTGGCATACGTGATCGACAAACCGGTCACAATACCGCGCACACCAGGGGGCAACGCCGTGAGCAGCGCGACACCACTGGTCATCTCGGCGAGGTTGACGAGTGCCACGGCATGCACCGACGCGAGATGATTGCGCACCCGCCGCCGATCCCGCAGCTCCACACGGGCATACCCCGGTCGGACATCGGTATAAAGGCCCCCAATGGTACCCGTATAGGGTGCGGTGCGCCCCACGGCCCAGCTGAACAGGCGTTTTCCAAATGGCAGACGATGCAGGCGCTGCCAATTGGCCAGCAGTGCCGCACCGGCAGCAGGGTAGGTCGTGGACATGCAAGAGCCTACCCCCGGATCCGAAGGCACGCCACCTTCCGTACAGTGCTCAATATCACCGCGGACGTCAGGGTGTCGTTCGCTTGCCACCTTCACCGGGGACGCCATGATCGATGCCATACCGTGGACGTCGCTCGGTTGGGCGATGCTGTGCGCTGCTCAGGCCCTGTGTCTGTTGGTGCTGGTGACCCGCCTGGCCCCTGGGCGGTCGAGACGTCCGCCCGTGCCGCCGCGTCTCGCGCCACGCGACGACACGACGGTCTCCGTTGTTGTGGCCACGCTGAACGAGGCGCACCGCATTGGCCCGTGCCTCGAGGGTCTCATTCAGCAGCCCGCGCCCTTGCTGGAAGTGCTGGTGGTAGACAGTCGCTCCCGCGATGGCACGCCGGAACTGGTCGAGACATACGCCCAGCGTGATCCCCGTATTCGCCTTATCACCGACGAGCCGCTGCCGGCGGGGTGGGTGGGAAAGGTGTGGGCGCTCGAGACCGGACTACACGCCGCCCGTGGTGCATGGATGCTGGGCATCGATGCCGACACGGTGCCCGCAGCGGGTCTGGTCGGTGGCGTGATCGACGCAGCAGAAGCCGGACAGTTCGACGTCGTGAGCTTTGCTCCGCGATTCAGGGGGCAGACGGCAGCCGAACGCCTGGTGCAGCCCGCGATGCTGGTGACGCTCGTCTATCGCACGGGAGCGGCCGGTGCGGAGCAGCAGCCGGACAGGGTGCTGGCCAATGGCCAGTGTTTTCTCGTCCGACGGTCACTGCTGGAACAGCATGGCGGCTATGCCGTCGCTCGCGCCTCCTTCAGCGACGACGTCACCCTGGCGCGCCACCTTGCCGCGAAGGGCGCGCGCGTGGGTTTTCTCGATGGCTCTCATATCATCGAGGTACGCGCCTACGCCACCCTGCGCGAGATGTGGCGAGAGTGGGGGCGGAGTTTCGACCTCAAAGACTCCGCCTCGCGTATCCAGGGTTGGCTGGATGTGGCACTGGTGTGGTTGGTGCAGGCGTTGCCATTCCCCCTGCTGGTACTGCTCGGCGCATTCTTCTGGAGCGGTGCATCCTGGCCGACCGATCGCCAGCCCCAATGGCTGTTCATCGCCCTGATGGTGGTGAACAGCCTGGCGTTCCTGCTGCGCGTGTCGATGCTGTGGGCGCTACGCGGCAGTTACCGCCATCGGGGCGTCACCTATTGGATGTCCTGGCTCAGCGACGCTGCGGCCGCCTGGCGTCTGACCATGAGCATGGCGCGTACACCGCGTTCCTGGCGTGGGCGTCGCTACGCGTCGGTGAGCGCACCCGCCTGAGGGCGGTTGTTTGGGCTGGATGTCTCAGGGTTCAACCGTCACATGGCCAACCATGCCAAGCATGGCATGAGGATCGCACTGGAAGTAGTACGTGCCTGCACCCATTGTGACCGGGACTTCGATGGCCTGACCTGGCAACTGTGCAAACGTCGACATGGGAGGCAGGTTGGTCGCGTTGGCATTCGAGTCGGGGAGGAAGTGCACGTTGTGCACACCGGTCACGAGCACAAACCTGAGTACGTCGCCGGGCCTGGCAGAGACCGTTTTCGGCTTGAAGTAATTGCCGCTGTCATCGGTGATCATTTCGATGGTGACGATGTTGCCGGTGGGTATTGGCGCTGCCGGTTGTGCAGACGGTGCCGGCGTGGTGTTCCCGGCGCTCTGATCCAAAGAGCTTCCACCGCATGCAACGAGCAGAAGCGAGGCCGCCAGTAGCAGCGCGCCGAGAAGCGTCGATGCAGTGCGGACGTGTGTGAACGACAATGAAGGGGAGCGATATGCGCGCATGGGAAGACTCCAGGTGATGATAGGCAGCGCGGAAGTGCGACTGCCGGCATGAGGCGGACTAGAAGTCGCGCCTCTCGAAGGCCCGGCAGGCAAGCCAGGCCGGTGTGACCATCCACCACAGCAAGCCGAGCGCTGCCGAGGCGCTGCCCAACGTCGTGCCGAGAAACCGATGCAAGACCGCGCCGGTGTATCCCATCAGTGCCGCGGTGTCGCTGTGCATGACGATGATGGTGCGGGCGAGATCGACGGGATTGCCGAGCATGAGCACCATCATGGGGCGCTCGAGTGCGTAGTCGGCAAAGGTGGTGGAGACGAGCAACACGAGTGCGTCATATCCGATACTCAACACGAGCCATGTCATCAGTCCGGCGACCACACTGCGCAGACGATCGTCGACCCGAATGCCGATCAGGAGTGCGAGTCCGCCGAATACGAACGTGAGTGCCACACCACTGCCGATCGTACTGAGCGCGAGCGGCCAGACTGATCGATCGGGAATGCCGTGCCAAAGCAATGGTGCGCCAATGGCCACGACGAACCCACTCGCGAGCGGAAGCACCTGCGCGAGATAGAGTGCTAGGAATAGTCGGGAGCGACGGACCGGCTGCGTGAGCAACAGCTCCGTGAACTCCCGCGCACCATGCCAACTGATGATGCCCAGCATCATGCTGACGAGTGGCACCAGAAGCAGCACCAGATTGAGCATGGCTACCAGGGCGCGCTCCGCCGAACCGGTCAGCCGCAGGAAACTCTCCGCAAAGAGCAGGGTGCACACCGTGAATAGCAGCACGCCGCGATTGCGGCGCAGTCCGCGCCACTCACGTGTCAGCACCGTACGCACCACCGGTGTGGCGCGCGCCGGGGGCAGCACTTCGGAGGGGAAGCCGGCGAGGCGCATGGGAAATTCGCCGATCATGCGGAGGCACTCCCACGGTCGACCAACGTCCCGTGTTGCATCAGCTGGGCAATGGCTTCTTCGAGCGTTGATGCGCCCGTGGCATTGAACAGATCCAGCACGGCACCCTGCCAGCCAATGCGCCCTTCGTGGAGGAAGACGATGGTGTCGGCCAGCTCCTGCAATTCACTCAGGATATGCGAGGTGATCACGACGGCACAGCCGGCATTTCGGGCACCGCGAATGGCGCGCTTGAGGATGCCACTGGCCACCGGATCGAGGCCCGCTGTTGGTTCGTCGAGCAGCAGGAGTTGTGGCGAGAACAGAAATGCCGCCGCTGCGTTGATGCGCTGGCGTTGGCCGCCACTCAGCGCGCGGGCCGGTTGGTCGAGGAATCGCTCGAGCGCGAACGCCTGTACCAGCGTTTCGTCGCGTGCGAGGCCCTTGCCGCGGAGTTCTGACAGGAGCGACAACACATCGCGCCCCGTGAATGTTTCGGGGTAACGCGCAAGTTGCGGCATGTAGCCGATGCTCGCGCGATGGTCGATGCGTCCCGCAGTATCGCGGCCGTCAAACAGGATGGTGCCAGCATCCGGCCGCACGAGCCCGAGGATGGCTTTGTTGAGTGTGGTTTTGCCGGCCCCGTTGGGGCCGACAATCGCGGTGATCGCGCCGCGATGCAGGTCGAGGGACAGCTCGGTCAGCACGGCATGCCCGTCGAAGCGCTTGCTCAGGCCGCGAACTGAAACCAGCGGAGTCGTGAGGTGAAAGATCATGGCAGTGCCCGTGGTGCGCGCATGAGCGGGCTTTCATCGCGCAGCGCGGCGGGGGTGATGGTTGGCACCACGCGTTCGGCCACGTCGAGCAGGTCGACCAGCAAGGAGCGCACCAGTACGAGCGCGGCGGGAGACTGCTCCACCAGCAGCGCGAAGAGTCGAACAGGCGCATGCCCCACGTCGCCTACGCCGTCATGATCGAGATCGTAGCCACGGTATCGGTCCCACCAGTTGTGCCGGAACGTGCTGTAGCTGCGACGGCTGTTGGTACCCACGTCGAACACATTGCCAAGGAAGCTGTTGCCTTCGAGCATGTTGTCCTGAGCGTCGGCCAGCACGCGCACGCCCCAGCCATTGCGTACAAAATCGTTGTCGGACACCTGGTTTCGGTTGGCGCCTTCCATGTGCAAACCGATCGAATTGTCGAGAAACACGTTGCGTCGGATTTCGCTGTCGCTGATTTCCTTGAGCAACAGCCCATAGGCGGCGCTGCCACGATTGCGTACGAAGCGGTTTCCGGTGATATGCACCGCCTTGGCATACATCACCGCCACACCGGATTCGTTGTCGCGGAATTCGTTGTCTTCATAGCGACAGGAGTCGGAGAACATGAAATGCAGTCCGTACCGGCGGCTGTTGGCACTGACGTTCCGGCGTGCCACACCTGCCGTGGTGAACTCGAAGTAGATGCCGTCCCGATGGCCCTCCACGACGTTGTCTTCGAATACCACGTGGTGACTCGACCAGCTGTGTAGTCCATTGCCGGTGACCGTTTGCGAGCCGGTCAATCCCCGCAGATGATTGCGCCGCACCAGGCAGTTGCTCGCCCGTTGCAGGTAGATGCCAAACAGCGTGGCCTCGAATCGGTTGTGCTCAATGAGGCATCCGGCCGCTTCCACCACGCGCAGCGCCGCTCGGTCGGTGGCCTGACTCGTTCCCGTATTGCGGAACGTCAATCCCCGGACCGTGACCGAATCCGCTGCGATCACCAGCAACTCCCGCTGTCCTTCTCCATCAAGGACCGCACCTTCTGCGCCAAGCAGCGTCAGAGGCTGACGCACCACCACCGTCGCCTCTCGATACACACCTGCTTCCACCTTGACCACACCATGCCGCGCGACGAGCGCCACCGCGTCTGCGAGGTGTCGCACCGTGCCAGCACGTGGCTGCGCGGAAACGACGACCGTGCCGTGTGTGTTCTGCGCGTTCTGCGCGTTCTGCGCGTTCTGCGCGTTCACGCCGTGTGCCGCGATCAACTGGAGTGCGAAGACCAACAGGCCCGGTAGTCTCAAGCGCATCCTCAGGCGCGGCGGCTCGATGTCAGTGCGCATGCGCATCGGGCGCCTCGGGAGTGCGCGTGCCGTCTGGGATGGGACCCGTGGCTGCGGCCACGATCTCCTGCACGCGAGGCCAGGTGATGGCGGTACCACCGTGCGCCAGCTGCAGTGCGTCCGGGTCTGCATCGGTGGCAAACGCCACGAGATCTCGGCCCATGGGAGAGCGCAGGCGACTGCCTTGCAGGTAGACCGCTTTGGTGGCGTCTACCCATTGCGACGGGTCTGCAAAGTTCGTCACCCAGATCGCCGTGGGGGCGTGCGTGGCGTCCTGCGCAGCGACCCAGCCAGCGGCACATTCGATCGAATCGAACGTTTGCAGGCGACCACGGTTGGTGAGCACCAGCACGCCGAATCGGACGTCATCGATGGTCATGCGACAGTACGCGCAGCTGTCCTCCCCACGCACGAGTGCATGTGGTTCGGCGTCGCCGCAGCCGGCAAGGCACGCCAGCGCCAAGGAAAGGATCAGGTGACGGCGCGTCATGACATCGACTCCACGCCATGGCGCGACGTGTTGCGATCACGCACAGTCATCGCGGCCGCGGCGATGGCGACGCCCACGGCGGCAATGGCCAGCACGCCGCCCGTGGCCGGCCAGGAGGTGGCCGTGAAGTTGAGCAGTTGCTTGCTGCCGATCAGGGGCGGCTGGTAGCTCATGCCAGGCACCTGAATGGGCGCATGCTCGAGATCGAGATTGTGCCCGTAGTCGTACTCCCAACGATAGAAGTCGACGAGACCCACCACACCGGCGAGTGCGAGCGCCGCAACCCAGAGCGTCAGCAACTGACGACTGCCGCGCCAGGCAATGAGTAAACCCAAGGCGCTCATGGCCACGATGCCTGTTGGCATGATGCGCAATTCGGGAATGCTATCGGGCACGATGGCCTTCATGCCGATGTAGTGATTGAGACCGTTGATGTTCTGCAGGTCGTTCGGACCAATGCCAGCGACCGTGTGTGCCCAGATGTACATGCCCAAGCCTTCCGGGTACTGCGGCGCCACGAGTGAGATGCGCCACAGCGGGAAGGCCAGTGCGAGCGCGAGCAGTGCAGCGGCGAGGGCCAAGAGCCAACGGGCGCGAAGAGGGACTGTCATGATGGAGTTCCCCAGGGCAACCAGGAGCGCGGCGTCTGGAGCACACACGCTCTGGTCGTCCTGCGAAGAATCAACGAAGAATCAACGCGGGTTCGGCGACGGCGCGGCGCCGTGCGCATGCGCGGGACCTGTCACGCCACCCGGCGGTGTCGGCAGCGTCACACCGCGTGCTGCGGCTCGGGCAGCTTGCCCCTGTGCCTTGAGGGTGTTGCCAGCGAGGGGGACGTTCGAACCCACCGGCGACACACGCACATAGCCAGACATCTCCTGGTGGAGTGCCGAGCAGAAGTCGGTGCAGTACATCGGATACACACCCACTTGCTTCGGGACCCAGCGCAACGTGCGTGTTTCACCGGGCATCACCAGCAACTCCGCCGTGTTGGCGCCCTGAATCGCAAAGCCGTGAGGGATATCCCAGTCCTGCTCCAGATTGGTGACGTGGAACAGCACGGTGTCACCGACCTGCACCCCTTCGATATTGTCCGGCGCGAAGTGCGAGCGGATGGCGGCCATGCGCACATGCACCACCTTGCCGTTGCGGCTCACGCCCGCCTCTCGCTCGGCTTTGGTCACGTGCGGATGCCGGTTCTCGGAGAGCGTGAAGAATTTTTTCTGTAGCTTCTCCACCTTGGACGCTTCGATGGCGTTGCCATAGTGCGGCTCGCCCGTGGTGGGGAAGTCGAGCAGCAGTTTCATCTTGTCGCCCGAGATGTCGTAGAGCTGCGCCGACTGCGTGAGCTCTGGCCCTGTGGGCAAGTACCGATCCTTCGTGATCTTGTTGAGCGCGACCACATACTTACCCGAGGGCTTGGTGGTGGCGCCGCCGGGAATCATCAGGTGACCGATTGAGTAGTAAGTGGGCACCCGATCCACGATCTCCCACGTGCTCAACTTCCACTTCACGATTTCACTGGAGATAAACAGCGACGTGTAGGCGTAGCCCTTGCCATCGAACTCGGTGTGCAGAGGACCGAGCCCCGGGTCTTTCACTTCGCCGGCCAGAATGGCTTCGTACTTGAGCACCGGAATGCCGTCGATGGTCGTTTCGAAGGCCTGATCCTTGATGGCCTGCTGCAGCTTGGTGAAGGAGTGCACCGGAATCACGGTCGCCAACTTGCCACCAGCCACGATGTACTCACCCGACGGATCCACATCGGCGCCGTGCGGCGACTTAGGTGTGGGCAGGAAGTAGATGGAGTTGGGGCAGGTGGTCGGCGTGAGCACCTTCACCGACTGTTTGCGCCCCACCTGTGCCGTGCGCGTGAAGTCATCCATCACGTTGTGCATGTAGTCCGCCGGCCAGTTCTCGGCCTTGCCGTCCTTCACACACGCTTCGAGTGAACGCCAGTTGATGGCGGCGATGAAGTCCTTGTCGGCCTTCGACGCGTTGACTTCCAGCTTTTCGTACGCCTGCTCCGAGTTGTACGAAGTGAAGAACACCCAGTCTTTCGACGGGCCTTTGCCGGCGCGGGCCAGATCGTAGTTGTAGCCTGGCACGAGCAGTTGGAACGCAACGTCCATCTTGCCGGGCTCGTTGCCCTTCACAAACGAGATCGTGCCCTTGAACTTCTTCGCGAAGTCACTGATGGGCACATCGGCTTGCGGGATGGGCACGGAGAAACGCGTCGACGCCAGTACGTATTCGCTGTTCGACGTGATGAATGGCGATCCGTGATTGCCGCCCGAATTCGGAATCTGCAGGATTTCTGCCGTCTCGAAGGTCGCGAGGTCGACGCGGGCCACTCGCGGCGTGTTGTTGGCATTCACGAACAACCAACGTCCATCGTCCTCGCCGTTGGTCTGCGAGAGCGCGGTATGGTGAAGGTCGTCCCACGGAATGTTGCCGAAGGTAGTCTCCAGCATCGGTTTCGTTTCTTCCGAGTATCCGTAGCCGTTTTCGGCAAACTGTGAGAACACCGGGATGATCTTCAGGAGACGTCCGGAGGGCAGGCCGTACACACCGACCTGGCCATTGAAGCCGCCGGAGAGGAATGCGTAGAACTCGTCGTGGGAGCCCGGCGCGACGTACACCTTGCTGGCAGCATCACTCGCGCCAATGGCAGCCGGCGACTTGGTGGCCGGTGTGCACGCGTAACCGTAGGCGAGTGTGGCGGCCAACGTGGCCGTCGCGATGAACCACCCGGTGCGGTGAGAGAGAGACATGGTTGCGGATCCCCGCAGGTATTGGAGGTGCATGAGGGAGCCGGACCGATCGTGATGATCATCCGGCCATGCACTACCGAATCTCGGATTTCACATACCAGATTTAAGTCGGCGATTTCCCGGACGTCTGAGGGGATTTCCTGACACGACGTTTGGTAGTCCATCGACCACCATCATTGCCATGCGACTCACACGATTCAGCGACAACGCCCTGCGCTGCCTCATGGTGCTCGGTCTCGAACCCGATGTGCTGGTGCCGGTGCACACGATCGCGGTGCGCATGAACATGTCGCATGAGCATCTGGTGAAGATCGTGCAACGCCTCGCCGAGCTCGGGTATGTGGAGACGGTGCGCGGGCGCAATGGCGGCGTGCGTCTCGCCGTGCCCGCGCAGGAGATCACGTTGGGCGCTCTCGTGCGGGAGACGGAGGACAATCTCGCGTTGGTGGAGTGCTTCGATCGGGAGAGCAACACCTGTCCCATCGCGCCGGCGTGTGTGCTGGCCGGCATGCTCGATGAAGCACTGTCGGCGTTTCTCGCGGTGCTCGATGCGTACACGCTGGCCGACGCGCTCAAGCCGGGACGCAAGCTCACGACGTTGATGCGGGCGGTGCCGGCGTTGGCGTCGGGAGGCAGCTGAGGAGCAGGCGCGTGTAGTTCGCCAACGTGCACAGGACACCGATCGTCCATGCCATGGCGCCCGCGCTCGTCACCGTTGCGTGTTGCGTCCAAATGCCGGCGGTCATCAGCATCCATCCTGCCGTGAATCCCGTCACGCCACCACGCAGCAGCGTCGGGTGCAGCAATGCCGTGGGATTGCCCAGAGCCCTGAGGCGTGGACGTGTGGGGGCGAGGTGCACGAACGTGACATGCGGGAGGATCTTGGCCGTCACGCCGACCACGAGGGTGGTGAGCCAGCCGACGAGCAGCGCCACCAGCATGGCTGCCCAACGCTGCAGCGAGAGTGGGCTGGAGACGAACAGTGTGAGGGCCATGCCCAGTGCCAGGGCGAGTGCTACGGATGCTGACGCGACATGCCACAGTGCGGCATCGAGAGGACGCTGGCGTCTGAAGAACCAACGCGCGAGCAGCGTGGTGGTCAGCGCACCCGAGACCAGCAGGGCCGCTGCGCCGACCCGCATCCACCCCATGAGTGTGAACACCGCGCCGATGGTGAAGAGCGTCAAGCCGATGACGGTTGTCCAGAGATGCGCTGCGAGCCAGCGCCGGTCATCGCCGGGAGCGGCGAGAAACGTGGGCAGCATGCGACTGCCCACACCGATCGCGGACAGTGTGCCGAACCCGATGACGCCCATCAGCGCGTGAGCGGCGAGCAGCAGCAGTCGATCGACATGCCACCAGCCCAGCGTCTCTCCGATGCGGGCGGCTGCGATGAACATCCCCACACCGAGCGCAGAGTGCGCGACCGTGATATAGGTGCCGACCATGCGACCATTCACGCTGTGCCGTCGCACGCGCAACGTGTTGCGCGAGTGTGCGCCGACCGCGGCAAAGACAAACACCCATCCCAGCCCCTGCAGGGAGCCACGCCAAAACCAGAAGCCGATGACGAGCAACACCACACCGGTCTGCTGCAACCAGAATCCCCAGTAGCCCAGGCGGATGCTGCGTAACGGGACGCCCAACCCCGCCGGCACGAACTGCAGCAACGTCCCAAAGATCGCGGTCCCCATCGTGCCGAGCATGAGGGCGTGCACGAGGGCCAGCACGCCCGGATCGAAAACGGCCCCGCGTACCAACGCAGTGGCGGCAGTCGGAAGCATGGCGGTCGCGACACCGAGCCACGCCAGCGCGGCCGCGAAATGCGCGGCTGGCAAGGCGAGCGGGGGAGGCGCAACCGGGCCTCCGGTCTGCGGCAGCCCTTTTCGCCTGGCACTCGCTACGGCCGTGGGCGGAGCACTTGTTGAGGTCGGAGGCAAGACGGTGACAGCTATCGGTGGAATGTATGTGGTATTTTATACTCCGATTAATGTAGGTAAGGAATAAATGCGCCGGTGTCGGAGGATCCCCGACACCGTGCGACAATCGTGGGCCTTCAGCGGCTCAGTGAGCGCTCGCGAGCGACGCCAATACCGCCTGCATGAAGGCCGGCAAGTCTTTGGGTACCCTGGCACTGACGATGGGACCGTCGACAACGGCGGGTGCGTCCACCCAGATCGCCCCGGCGTTGATCAGGTCGTCCTTGATGCCCAGTGAGCCGGTGAGCTGACGACCCCGCACCACACCCGCCGAAATCAGGATCCACGGACCGTGACAGATGCTGGCGATGATGCCGCCGCGGTCGTGCACCGATTTCACGAGGGCCAGTACAGCGGGATCCCGTCGCAGTTTGTCCGGCGCCCAGCCGCCTGGCGCCACCAGGCCAGCCAGGGTTCCTGCGTCGAGGTCTTTCACATGGCCGTCGACGGTGCAGGGATAGCCGTGTTTCCCGCGATAGCTCGCTTCACCGGTCCCAATAAGCGGCGCGGCATACCCAGCCTCCTCGAGGCGCAGTTTGGGATACCACACTTCGAGGTCTTCGTACTCGGGGCCGACGAGCACCGGCACCGTTCCGAGATTTGATTGTGACATGAGTGGTCCCTCTTTTGTTCGGTATATGAACGGTAAAATGCGATCATATCCTTGCGTGTCTTGGGCTTCGTGTGAAAAACGCAAGAAATGCCGTGAAATGACCAGTGGAGACGTGGAAAAGCGAACAGGTGATGGCGATACTGTGCATAAGTGGCGCAAAACGCGTTGCATCACCGGAATCCACGGTACCTCCATGAAACTCGTCGTCGCAGTGATACGGCCAGAAAAACTGGCAGATGTCAAACGTGCCCTGTTTCAGGTCGGGGTCACCGGCATGACCCTCTCCCGCGTCAGCGGCCACGGCGGTGAACGCGACGTCGTGCAGCAGTACCGCGGCGAATCCGTCGTACTCGAATTCCACGAAAAGGTGCGGATCGAGATGGCCTGCTCCGAGGAGTTCGTGGAGCGCACCATCGCGGCCATCTGTGAAGGCGCCCGCACGGGCGACGTGGGCGACGGCAAGATCTTCGTCATGCCTCTCGAGCGCACCGTGCGCATCCGCACGGGTGAGCGCGACAACGAGGCGCTCACCGCCGTCAACGCCGACGAGGTCATGCGGCAGACCCAGCTCGAGATGCGCGTCCCCAACCGGGAGGACCTCTGATGTCGATGCCGATGACGCTCCTGCCGATGCTCCTCGCGGCGCAGGACGCTCCATCCACCATCTCGCCAGGTGACACGGCCTGGGTGCTCGTCAGCACCGCGCTGGTGGCTTTCATGGTGCCCGGGCTCGCCTTTTTTTACGGCGGTCTTGTTCGCAGCAAGAGTGCGCTCAACACCATGCTCATGAGCCTCGCGGCCCTTGCGGTGGTCACGGTGCAGTGGGTGTTGCTCGGCTACAGCCTCGCCTTCGGGCCCGGCTCCAACTGGATCGGTGGCCTCGATTGGGTGGGGCTGCGTGGCGTCACCGCCGCGCCGAATCCCACCTATGCGGCAGCGCTGCCGCAGCTGCTGTTCACGGCGTTTCAGGGCATGTTTGCCGGCATCACGGTGGCGCTGTTCTCCGGTGCAGTGATCGACCGCATGCGCTTCGTCAGCTATCTCGTGTTCGGCGTCATCTGGACGACGTTCATCTACGATCCCCTGGCGCACTGGGTGTGGGGTGACGGCGGCTGGCTGCGTCAGCTCGGCGCGCTCGACTTTGCCGGCGGTACGGTGGTGCACATCAGCGCGGGCGTCACCGCCGTGGTGCTCGCCATCGTGCTGGGACCGCGCCGCGACTTCAAGCGCGTGCCCACCGTGCCGCACAACGTGCCATTTGCTCTGCTTGGCGCGGGCATGCTGTGGTTCGGGTGGTTTGGCTTCAACGCGGGGTCGGCGCTCGCGGCCGACGGCATCGCGGCCAATGCGCTTATGAGCACGCATGCCGCCGCCGCAGCGGCGCTGGTGGCGTGGGTAGCGCTCGAAATTTCACGCGGTGGTCGTGCCACGGCGGTTGGTGGAGCCACGGGTGCCGTGGTGGGCCTCGTGGCGATTACGCCGGCGGCTGGCTTCGTGTCGCCGCTCTCGGCGTTGGCAATCGGTGCACTCGCGGCGCCATGCTCATTCTTCGCGCTGCACTATCGCCCCAAGACGCGCCTCGACGACACGCTGGACGTCTTTGCCTGCCACGGCGTGGCGGGTGTGATGGGCGCCGTGCTGACCGGTGTGTTCGCCTCCAAGGAGGTCAATCCGAATGGCGCGGACGGTCTGATCGCGGGCAATGCTTCTCTGGTGGGCATTCAGTTGCTGGCTGTGGTGGCCACGATCGTGTTCGTGGCCGTGGCCAGCGTGGCGATCCTCAAGGTGCTGGCGATGCTCATGCCGCT
Source organism: Gemmatimonas sp. (assembly GCF_036405635.1). GTDB lineage: Bacteria > Gemmatimonadota > Gemmatimonadetes > Gemmatimonadales > Gemmatimonadaceae > Gemmatimonas. Next base: position 23,506 of record NZ_DASWXE010000078.1, read on the forward strand.
GCGGGTGTCGGTCGAGTCGGAAGTGCAGGGCATCGACCTCGCGGAACACGGAGAAGAGGCCTATCACGGGAGTGACCTGAGCGACCTCACCGGTCGCCGGACCGCGCTTGGTGACAGTGTCGTGATCACGGCCAGTGAACTCGCCCGCGTGCCGCGTACGGCCTGACCACCGCTCAAAATCCTGCCGCACGTTGACGGCTTCTTTCTCCGTCCGCGTGCGGGTGACGTCCGCCAAAGCCACCAAAACAGAACGGGCGCTCACCACGAAGGTGAGCGCCCGTTGGCGTTCAGCAGCCCGAAGACTGAGCTCTCGCTCAGCGCTTCTTGGCGGCGTCCTGCAGCCAGGTAACCGGAATCAGGAACAACGGCGTCAGGAAGAGGCCGAGCAGGATGTTGATCCAGATCAGCGCCATCCAGTAGGCGGTCATGCCAAGGGATGCCCAGACGGATCCCAGGGTGCCGTGTGATTCCACGTTCGTTCTCCGGTGACGTAAGGTGGGCGACCAGCGAGCGTGCGTTCGCCCGAGACGCTTCCGATGCGGTTCAAGAGTAGTCAACGCACCCGGCCAAGGGAAGCACCGCGGCCCGCTCGGCCCCTCTCGGTATTGGTGTTGACCATTGTCGTCCATGCGGTTGACGAAGTGGAGGCCTCAACGCATCAGTCCGAAGATGGCGCCCGCCCGCAACGACCTGCCGACCGACGATTCCGCCGAGGCAATCCCCGAGGGGATTCCGGCGGGGGATCTGTTGCGTGCCTCGATCGAGGTGGCGCTGGCGCCGGTGCGCGAGCCGCTGGTGCTGGCCGTTTCCGGCGGCAGCGACTCGATGGCGCTGCTCTTTGCCATGGTGCGGTGGGCGCCGGGGCGCATTGCGGCGGTGGCCACGTTCGACCACGGCACCGGCACCTATGCCACCGATGCGGCGTCGCTGGTGGCGGCCCATGGGCGCCGACTGGGGCTGACGGTCATTCGCGAACGGTCCCGGAGGCCTGGCGCCAACGAGGCTGCCTGGCGCGAGGCGCGGTGGAGTTTTTTGCAGCGTGTGGCACGGGGATTTCATGCCCGCGTGGCGACCGCCCATACGCGCGACGATCAGGCTGAGACGGTGGTGATGCGCCTGCTGCGCGGCAGCGGCGCGCGGGGATTGGCAGCATTGGCGGCCCCGTCGGCGATCGTGCGCCCATGGCTCGGCGTGTCGCGTGAGGAGCTGACGCGGTGGCTGGCCAGCGAAGGACTGCCATTCCTCGAAGATCCGATGAACGCCTCCCGCTACTTCCTGCGGGCCCGGGTGCGTCATGAGCTGCTGCCGGCGTTCGAGGCCGCGTCACCGGGTTTTCGCGACGCGATGCTGGTGGTGGGTGAGCAGGCCGCGCGGTGGCGCCGTGACGTGGAAGGTTTTCTCGATCAGAGCGGGCTGGCGGTGTCAGATGGCGGTCATTCTGCGAGCCTGCCGGTCGCCGTACTGGAAGAGACCACACCGGATGGGCGTGCCGTGCTTTGGAGTGCGTTGGCTGCTCGGGCTGGCGTGACACTGGATGCGCACGGAACCCGCGCCGCCGTACGGTTTACCAGCAGCCAACGTCAAGGTGCGTACATCACTGTGGCGGGCGGCGCGACGATCATGCGCTCCCGTGGTGGTGCCGACACCCAAGGCGAGCGGTTCGTTGTGCGTTCCCGTGCGGCGGCAAGTGAAGCGGTGGAGTGGCGTGGAGAGTCGGCAACCTTGCCAAGACGGCTGGGGCGTTGGCGCTTTCGGCGGCTCGCGGCGGCGCCTGCCGCCTTTGATGCGTGGCACATGGGCTTGCCCATCGGGGCGCAGGTGGTCGTCCGTCCATGGCAGGAAGGCGACCGCATCCGAAGTGCCGGCGCACCAGCAGGGCGGCGTGTGACACGGTATTTTACGGAATCGCGGATTCCCGTTCCGGATCGATCACAGTGGCCAGTGATGCTGGTGGAC
>NZ_DASWXE010000079.1:0-6695 GCF_036405635.1 Gemmatimonas sp.
ACCCGAAAGCTGCTTGTCCACTTCGGTGTGGTCGATGATGATCAGCGCCGCACCGGCGCGGCTGTACGTCATCGACGCGAGGCGCTTGCCGCCCACTTCGTAGTGAAATCCACCGCGGTGATCCTGCTCCTGCTGCACGACGGTGCCGGTCTGGCTGGGGCCTTCGCTCATGATGTCCTCGGTTGATTGGCGGTGGTGTGTAAAACGTATGCGACATGCTCGGCCAGGACGTCGCGCGTGGGCGCCACATGCGTGACGGGCGCCATGTGCCCGGTCCCTTCGAGTGTGACGATGCGTGCGTTCGGGTAGCGCGCGGCGAGCAGGGAAATCACGGCGTGGGCAATGGCCGGCGTGCGTGAGCCAAGCGCGAGCGTGATGGGCATGGATGCGGGCAGCGTAAGCTGCTCCAGCGCATCCGGGCCGTTCACGCTGCGCACTTCCTGGTACATCTTCCAGCCGATCGTGCGGATCACCGCCTGCTGCGCGGGCGGCATGCGCTGCCACGAGCCGGGCCGGTTCCAGAAGTCGATGAAGCGCTCGATCCACGGTTCACTGCCGCCGTACTGATCGTCGTGCAGAAAATGCGGATCGTTGGCAAATCCTTCGAGCGTCGCGCGCGCTTCTGCATCGATCGTATCGACGACGGGACGCAGTGAAGAGAACAGCGTCGGCTCGAAGAGGAACAGGGAGCGCAGCCGTGTGCCGAGCAGCGGGGCCAGCGTGAGCGCGACCAGTCCGCCATAGGAATGTGCGACGATGTCGACCGGGCCACCGCCAGGATGGGCGTCGTCGAGCTGTTGCAGCACCGTGGCCGCGTCATCCGCCGCAGTGACCACCACGCCGTTGACGGGCGGTCGCGGCGGGTAGCCGATGTGCACCGGCCGCAGCGGTGCGCCAAGGGGAGCGACGATGGCCTCGTACGGCGCCCACATCTCCGCCGTGGTGGCGGTGGAGTGCAGCAGGAGAACGGTCGGGGTGTCGTACATCGATGAAAGATGCACGACATGCCCTCGCTACGCCCAGAGGAAACCCGGATGATCGTCTACGGTGAGCGCGCGTACCCCACGCTCGTAGACCCGGGCACCCCGGTCGCCGTTGGTGAAGACCACCATGGCCCGTCCGGCGGCGGGATCGAACCAGCAAAAGTTCTTGAAGCCCGGATTGTCGCCCCACTGCCATGCGCAGCGTGATGTGCCGACCTCTTCGAGGCCAACGCCCAGGCCCCACTGAATGGCCTCGTTGCCGCGCACCTGCGGTTTCATCATGTCGGCCACAATGGCGGACGATACCGGCGAGCGACTGGATGATCCGACGAGGTGCTGCAGGAATCGCGCAAAATCATTGGCCGTGGTGAGCATGCTGGCGGCCGCATTGATGGTGAGGAACACCGGCAATACCGCACGTGTTGGCGAGGCGGTGCGCAGGGCCGCCTCGAGGTCTTCCACGCGTGCTTCGTCCATTGCTTTGCCACGAGACGACATCAGTTGCTGGAGTGCGGACGCGGGGTCGTTCTCTGCGGTCGGATTGGGCCGTCCGCGGCCGTCGTGTCCACTGGCAAGGAGTGCGCTCAACGCGGGTAGTGGCGCGAGACTCGAGCGGGTCATGCCAAGCGGCTCGAACACGCGCTGACGGGCGAGTGCGGCGAAGGCCGTGCCCGTGATCTGTTCGGCGATGCGCTGCAGAAAGAAGAATCCCTCGCCCGAGTAGGACCACCGCGATCCCGGTGTGAAATCGGCCGTGAGTCGCTGCGTGGCATCAAACCGCCAGTTGCGCCAGCCGCCACTGTGGCTGAGCAGGTGACGAGCCGTGATCGCGCGACTGGCCGCATCGTCGTCCGGCAGCGCGAGGTAAGTGTGCACGGGTGCGTCGAGATCGAGGCGCTTCTCGTGCACCAGCCCGAGAATGACATATGACGCCACGATCTTGGTGAGCGACGCGGCCGCATACACCGTGTCGGCGGTGGCCGACGCGGGTTCGCCACTGCGTCGCACGCCCACGGATTGTGTACGGGTGCGGCCACGCTCGATCACCGCCAGACTCAGTGACGGCACACGGGCCAGGCGCAGCAGCCGGGCGAAATCGGTGCTGTTTTGCGCGGACGCCAATTCCGATGAGAACTGATCGTCGGACGTGGCGGCCGAGGCCAGACCGGGCGTACCCAATCCCACGCCGAGCGCGCCGAGTGTCACGAGAGCACGGCGTCGGGAAGAATCGGCCGCACCTGCAGGACTGGCAAAGGAACCGGTAGTGCGACCGGTGGTGGCGTCGTGAGAGGGCAACATCGGCGGGAGGTCGGCGGTGTAATTGAAGAAGTGCGGTGGCTCTGGTGCGGTTCAGGTGTGATTCAGTTGAGGCTGAACGGCGCACGACGGATTACACTTTCACGCGAACACTACGGATCGAAGCCGGCGAGGATTCGCCCAGGGTCGAACTCTGCTCATGCTGACGTGAAATCCGATCGGGAAGACAAGAGGAAGACAATGCGTGTCAGCGTTTCGTTGTCGCAGCTCATCGGGATGCTCCTGTCATCCCTATTGCCATTGGTGTTGCCCGCGGCGATTCGGGCACAGGGGGCAGTGTCCCTGCAGGGTGCGCGGGGCACGGTGACGGTGCGCGCACCTGGTCAGGCCTGTCGTGTGGCCATGCTCGACGATCGGCCGGCACAACGCGGTGGGGACAGCTTGTTTCGTTTCACCGGTGTCGCACCCGGCGGCTATCGGCTGTTGTGCGGCTCTCCCTTGGAGATCTACGTGCAGCCCGGTGCAGATCTCCGGGTCACGCTCAGTGCGAGCACGTACCCGGTCTTTCAGGGTCGCGGCGCACAGCTCAATCGATATCTCATTGGACCACGGGCCATGGCCACGCCGGAGTTGGCGGCGCTGTGGACAGAGCAGCCTTCCGACTTCACGCGGGAATGGAGAGCCGCGTACGACGATGACCTGCGTACTCTGCGTCGCGTCGGGGGCACAGACAGGGAGTTTCGCGAACGCGAGATGATGCGCCTGCGCTTGCGTCATGCATTTGGTCGTGTGGTGTATCCCTACTTTCACTGGCGCGAGTCCGACGAGCGCAAGCTTGCCCTCCAAACGGACTTCACGGTCTTGTTGTCCGGTATCCAGCTCGACGACCTGCGATGGTCGTCATTGCCGGAGCATGCAGAATTGCTGGGCGCGGTGATTCATGAGCGGGCGCGGAGTCTACTCGCCAGCGAACCGGCGCTGCAGCATGGCGATGCGCGCTGGCTGCGGGCGGAGTTCGCGTCAGCGACCACCCTGCTCACCGATTCCACGCTGCTGCGCCGTACCACCTCCCGCATGCTGGCCACCGCCATCGAGGAGAACGGTGGTCGTGGCGTCGATTCTGTGTATGCACGCTGGCTGGCGCTCGGCGTGGACTCTGCCGCGCGGGCGCGCATCGACTCGCTTCTTGCCGTGGATCGCGCCATGCAGCAGGGTCATCACGTGGAGACCTATCGCACGCTGGACAATGTGGCAATGAATGTGCACATCCTGCGACCGGAGAATGTGGACAGCACGACAGTGACACCGGCTATGTTGTGGTTCCACGGCGGATCGTGGAACAGCGGCACCTGGTGGCATTCACCGGGGGTGGTGGGCGCACTGCGCGAAAACGGCGTGACCGTGGTGGGCGTGGAGCTGCGCACAAGCAATCGCTTTGACAGCGGCCCGCTCGAGCAGGTGGAGGACGCGGTACTGGCGCATGAATGGATCGTGCGCAACGCGTCGAGACTGCACATCGACAGCACGCGCGTCGGCGTGGCGGGTTTCTCTTCCGGCGCGACGCTGGCCACCATCCTCGGCACGCGCGGCCTCTTGCCACTGCCACCCGCGCCCGCCGAAGGACAGGTGCCACAACCCATGCCAGTCGCGACGCGCCGTTATCCGGCAGCAGTACTGGCGGTGGGCGCGTGTGTGTATCCCAGTGGCCCCGGCGAGGACGGCTTCTTCCGCAAGGTCGTTGGGCTGCAGGCGGTGGTGTCCGAGTTCACGCCGATCCTGTCCACGATGGCGCAGCAACCGCCCACGTTGTTCGTGCACGCCAGCCAGGACGAGTACTGCGACATCAAGCCGGTGCGCACCTTCGTTGAACAGTCGCGTGGGCTGGGCAACCGGGTGACGCTGAGTGAAGTGGAGAACGCCGGTCACTTTTTCGGCTTCTACTACCAGCCGGGACAGCGTCAGATGCGGCGTGCCATACAAACCGCGTTGACCGAGTGGGGATGGCTGGGCGCGCGCTGAGCGCAGTTGGACACAGCCCGCCCGTATATTGGTGGCATCCCCTCTGGAGTCATCACCATGACATTTGTACTCGATGAAGGATTGGCCGTGCTGGAGCGCACGCCGGCCACGTTGCGCGCCATGCTGGGTGGCCTGCCCTCCGCCTGGATTGCCGCGACGGAAGGCGGCGAGACGTGGAGCGCCTTCGATGTGGTGGGTCACCTCGTCCATGGCGAACACGATGACTGGGTGGTGCGGGCGCGCCTCATTCTCGCGCAGGGCACCGAACGCACGTTCGCGCCCTATGACCGGCTTGCTCAATTCCGCGAAAGCGAAGGCAAGACGCTGGACATGCTGCTCGACGAGTTCGCAACCAGTCGCGCGGCGAACCTCGCGGTCGTACGGGGGTGGGCACTCACCGAAGAGCAGTTGGCGCTTGAAGGGGTGCACCCCGCGTTCGGAGCGGTGACGCTGCGCCAGTTGTTGGCCACCTGGGTGGCGCACGATTTTGCGCACCTGCTGCAGGTGAGTCGTACGATGGCGCGACGATATCGTGACGACGTGGGGCCGTGGCGGGAATATCTTTCGGTCATGCGCACTGAAACCCGTGAGTGACCAGATGACGCCATTCGACCCCGCGTCGCGGGCGATGCTGCAGCACTTTCTCGCGTCGATTGCCTATCGCACCCAGAAGGCGCTGCGTGGCGCGCCCGAGAGCTTCGGCGACTTCCGTGCGGCGCACCATGTGCGCACGCCATATGAACTGCTCTGGCACATGACCGGCGTGATCGGCTATGCCCGCACGTTTCTGCGCGGGGGTGATTTTGCACCGCCCCGACTCGGCAGTCTGGCGCTCGAGATCGAGCGATTTCATGCGACGCTTGAGGGACTGCGCGACGACTTCGTGGATCCGTCACTCAGGGCGAGCATCACTGATATCCAGTTTCTGCACGGGCCGTTGTCCGACACCATGACGCACGCGGGGCAGTTGGCGATGCTGCGGCGAATGGCCGGGTCACCCGTACCGTCGGAGAACTTCATCTACGCCGCCGTGACGTCGGCCAATGTCGGCGCGGCGCAGCCCGAGCCCGTGGCACCCGATGGCTGGTGGCGGCCCAATCAGGCACCACAGCCTCCAGGCCCCATCACGGAAGTGCCCGAAGAGTCCTGACGGGCTCTGCCGTATCCCGCTGGCAACCTTTGGCGGAATGTCCCTGTCCGATGGGGAGACCGGGACCAGTCCCAATCAATGGTTGGATTACGAGTCGATGAAAACTCGTGCCCAGCCGCTGCGGAGTGGTTCCTGCGGTGCCATGATGGCGCACCCGCAAATGGTCCCCCACCCCGAATGGTGTCTATGCTGCGATTCCTGCGCGCCCGGCTTCGGTACGTTGGTGCTCTCGCCGTGTTGCTCGTCGGTGCCTCTGCCTGGCTGTATGCCCGCGACACGGGCGGCGTAAACGAAGCCAGCGGGGTCGTGCCCGTGAAGCGCGGTGACTTCGAGGTGGTCGTCACGACATCCGGCGAGCTGCGCGCTCCCAAGTTCGTGCAGATCCAGCTGCCACAGAACACGCAGCAGGCAGAGGCCTACCAGCTCAAGATTGCGACCATCGTGGCAGAAGGCACGGTGGTGAAGTCCGGCGATGTGGTGGCCGAACTGGATCGCTCACCGCTGGCCTCCAAGATGCAGGAGGTCACGCTCGCGTTGCAGAAGGCCGACGCGCAGTACACGCAGGCGCAGCTCGATACCACGCTCAACCTGTCGCAGGCCCGCGAAGACCTCCGCAACATGCAGTTGCAGCTCGAGGAGAAGCGCATCGCGAAGGAACAGGCGCAGTTCGAAGCACCGAGCGTGCGACGCCAGGCCGAGATCGACCTCGAGAAAGCTACGCGCGGTCTGGCCAAGTCCACCACCGACTACAAGACCAAACAGGAACAGGCGTCGGCCAAGATGCGCGAAGTGGGCGCCGATCTCGAACGGCAGCGCAATCGCCTCAAGATCATCAATGACGTGATGGCCGGCTTCACCATCCGCGCACCCGCCGATGGCATGGTCATCTACGTGAAGGAGTGGAACGGTCGCAAGAAAACCACCGGCTCGCAGGTGACTCCATGGGAGCCGACCGTGGCCACGTTGCCCGACCTCACGCAGATGGAATCGATCACCTTCCTCAACGAGATCGACGTGAGAAAGGTGGCCGTGAACCAGGAAGTGCAGATCGCGCTCGATGCCGACCCGAGCAAGCGACTGCGCGGCAAGATCGTGCAGGTGGCGAATGTGGGTGAACAACGGCCCAACGCCGATGCCAAGGTGTTCGAGGTACGCGTGACGGTGGAGAAGCCAGACACCACGTTGCGCCCGGGCATGACCACATCGAATGCCGTGCTCACGCAGACGGTGAAGAACGCACTCTTCGTCCCGCTCGAGGCTGTGCACAGCGACAGCGGTCGCACATT
>NZ_DASWXE010000080.1:0-24043 GCF_036405635.1 Gemmatimonas sp.
CCCCGTCTGCTGGTGCCGGGTTCAACCGAGCGTCGGTACCGACCGACCGATCGCCTGCGCGATCGTACGGAGCTGCACCACGAGCTCCGTGAACTGCTCCGGATACAGCGACTGCGCGCCATCGGAGAGCGCCTTGTCCGGTTGCGGGTGCATCTCCACGAGAATGCCGTCTGCACCCGCCGCCACCGCAGCACGCGCCATCGGTGTCACCTTGTCGCGAAGGCCGGTGCCATGGCTCGGGTCCGCCACAATGGGCAGGTGCGAGAGCTTGTGCACCACCGGGATGGCCGTGAGGTCAAACAGATTGCGCGTTGCGCTGTCGAAGGTGCGCACACCACGCTCACACAGAATCACGTTCGGGTTGCCTTCTGCCAGCACATACTCGGCGCTCAGCAGCAGATCATTGATCGTGGCCGCCATGCCGCGCTTGAGCATCACCGGCTTGCCCAGCGTGCCCACGTACCGGAGCAGCGAGTAGTTCTGCATGTTGCGCGCACCGATCTGAATGCAATCGGCATATTCGGCCACGAGATCGGCACCCCGTTCGTCCATCGCTTCGGTGACGATGGCGAGTCCGGTCTCACGGCGCGCGAGCGCGAGCAGTTCGAGACCCTGCTTGCCAAGACCCTGGAATGCATAGGGTGAAGAACGCGGTTTGAACGCACCGCCACGCAGCGCCGTGCCACCGGCCGCTCGCACCTGACGTGCCGACGTGAGGATCTGCTCTTCCGACTCCACGGAGCACGGGCCCGACACGATGGGCACTTCGTCGCCACCAAAACGCACGCCCGGCGCGATTTCGACGATGGTGCTGTCACCCTTCCATTCACGCGACGCCTGACGGTATGGCTTCTGCACGATCAGCACGCTGGCGACGCCCGGCAGCCCCTCGATGTACGACCAATCCACCTTGGCATCATCACCAAGGAGACCGACCGCCGTGCGGACTTCGCCCGGCATGGGGAGGGGCTTGAAGCCCTGACGCACGATCTCTTCGCACACCCGATCGATCTCGGACGAAGAGGCGTTGGGCTGCATCACGACCAGCATGTCACGTCCTCAGAAGTGTGTAGACCAGCCGTCAGTCGCCACGAATGTGGGACCGGCGTAATGCTCCGCCACCTCGGCGCCGATGTTGACGGCTTCGACCGGCGGATAGAAGTGCGTGAGGACGAGCTGACGGGCCCGCGCACGGGCCGCCAACGCACCGACCTGGCGTGGCGTCAGGTGTTCACCGATCGCCATGCTGTCCGGCAGCGAGCATTCGGCCAGCAGCAGATCGCAGTCCTGCGCCCAGTCGCCCAACGCCTCGCTCACGCCGGTATCACCGGTGTAGACGAGACGCCGATTTCCCTCACTGATTGAATATGCCACGCTCTCGGGCGTGTGCGGTACCGGATGTGAGGTCAGCTCCACGCCGCCCGGGAGCTTCACGATCTCGTCCGGGCCTACATCGCGTACGGTGATCGGGAAGCCGGGAGCCAGCATCCACGCGCCATGCACCGCCGCCAATCGCTCGAAGAGGGCACCGGTACCAACCGGTCCGTAGATGGTCACCGGTGTGGACCGGGGCGGCAGCTGCCCCCAACGCCACCCCATGATCAGCAGGGGCAGGTCGGAGATATGATCGGTGTGAAAGTGCGTGAGCGCGACATGCGTGACGTCCTGCCACGCCACGCCGAGCTGCGCCATGCGATGGACAGCGCCGCTGCCGCAGTCGAGGAGGAGGCGTACGTCCCCCGCTTCCACGAGATGCGCGGCGGATACGCGGGAGGGATGCGGCGCTGCCGTGCCGGTGCCGATGGTGGTGAGCTTCATGGCAAATGAAGATGCGGATCAGCGTCCGCGGAAAACGATACGACGGAACGTGGGCGCGCCGCGGTCCGCCTTGAAGCGGGCGATGTACACACCTGGAGCTACCGTGCGGCCGTCGGAGTTGGTGCCATCCCAGACGAACTTCCCGTCGCAGTTGCTCTCGCCGCCTGACACGCCGCGCCCATAGCGCCCGGCGTCGAAGCGACCAATGCCATCGGTACCCGGTACGATCGCTCGCACCACGTTGCCTCGAAGATCGAGGATATCGAGCGTGATGTTGGCTCCGGGTTCCTTCACGTCGAACCAGAAGCATGTGTTCGGTGCAAAGGCAGACGGGAACGGGTTGGGAAAATTCTGGAAGAGCGTTGTACTGCTGGGGGCTCCCGGGTCCGTGATGAACACAGTCCCCAGGTTGGTCACCTTGTACGAAGCCCCCGTGCGCAGGTATGCGCGCACGGTCCACGTATACGAGGAATTCGCCTCCAGATCGATCGTCGGTCGATAGGTCGTGTCGATCAACCCACCCACCGCGACTTCAGGCCCGCCCCTGGAATTCAGAATCTCGAAATCGTATCGCCATGGTCCCACCAGTGGCGTCACGTTCGGGCTGCCCCACACAAACAGCGGGCGGCGTGTGTCGTCGAAGGTATTGCCAGAGGCGGAATTGGGCGTCCACAGCGTGACCCAGGGCGGAATGGTCTTGGGGCCCACTACCGCCGACTCGAAGACAAAACCTGCCAAGGCTCGCACACGCGCACGCCAAAAAACGTTCGTGAGCGGAGGAAGCGGCCGTGTCACCTGGATGGTGAGGGACGTGTCCATCGACGTGAAGGTGCTGTCGAGCACCAGGCCCACAAAGTCCGCCGTGGTCGACACCTGAAAGGTGATCTGCAGCGGGCGTGCGGGACCGAGGCCAACCGCCAGAAAGCCGATGGCCGGCGTAACCGTATTCAGCAGCGTTTCACGCGGGCTGTCCAGAAAAACGCCTTGCGCATGTACCACTTCGGGTGTGAGCACAGGAACGACAAGCCCTGCTACCAGAAGCAGCAGGGCCGTCGTCATGCGTCGCCACCACGCCGAGATCATGCCGGCAACGGTTCCGGCTCGGAGGGGTCGTCGACATCGGTGACTTCAACCGCAACGTCGACGACGGTCTCGTCAGCGTCCGCAACGATGTCTTCTTCCGCATGATCATCCGGAACTTCCGGCTCGTTCGGAGCCACCGGTGTCTTGGCGCCACCTTCATCCACCGCCGGTCCGTTGCGCAGACGCACGCTCACGATGCTCGATACACCGGGCTCCTGCATCGTCACACCGTACACCGCGTCGGCCGCCTCAGACGTGGTGCGCGGATTGTGCGTGATGACGATGAACTGCGTCCGCGACTTGAAGTCGTTGAGCATCTTCACGAAGCGGCCGATGTTCTGGTCGTCGAGCGGCGCGTCCACTTCGTCCATCAGGCAGAAGGGACTCGGCTTGGTGAGGAAGATGCCGAACAGCAGCGACAGGGCCACGAGCGCGCGCTCACCGCTGGAGAGCAGGTGAATACGCTGCGTCTTCTTGCCGCGGGGCGACGCATGCACTTCGATGTCGCAGTCGAGTGGCGCGTCCGGGTTCTCCAGGCGCAGGTCGCACTCGCCGCCGCCGAACATCCGCAGGAAGATCTGACGGAAGTTTTCGCGCACCTGCGCGAATGTGGCAAGGAACAACTCTCGTGCTGTGCTGTCGATTTCGCGGATGGCCTGGTGCAGTGACTGCTTGGCCGCCACGAGATCGTTGCGCTGCGACGTGAGGAATTCGAGGCGCCGCTGTTCTTCTTCGTGCTCCTCGATCGCCAACGGATTGACCGGGCCCAGTTCATCGAGCGCGCTGCGGAGCTGCGTGGCTTCCGCACGCAGGTCATCCGTGCCGAGGTCCAACTCTTCGAAGCCGGCCAGCAAGTCGTCCAGCGAACGACGCCATTCCGTCTCGAGACGCTGACGAATGGCTTCGCGACGTCCCGACAATTCCGTGTGACGCAGCTTCGCACCATGCAACTGCTCGCCCAACGCGCTCGCACGGCGACGGGCTTCATCGAGAGCAGTATCGCAGCTATTGAGTGCCGCGTTGGCCGCAGCCACCGCGCGCTCCGCTTCACCCAGCCGTCCATCGGCGTCGGTCAGCGACTTCTGTTCCGTCTCCAGCTCGGCGCGCCAGGCATCGAGCTGCGTGACGAGATGCTGGTCCGCATCCGACAGCGTGGAGAGTTCCTTGGCCAACGACTCGAGCCGCGCGGCGGCGGTGCTGTCTTCTTCCGACAGGCGCTTTTCACGGTCGACAGCCACGGACAGGCGCGCCTGCGCCTGCGCCTGCGCCACCTGCCAGGTGGCACGGGCTTCGCGGGCCTGCTCCTGCTCACGCTCCGCAATGGACAGCGCTTCGCGAGCCTGATCGATATCACTGTCCGCTTCGCCCGCGCGTGCATGCAATACATCTGCCTGCTGCGCGAGCTGCTGCATACGCTGCTCCAGCTCCTGCAGTCGCGACACCAGACGCTCGGCCAGCGCACTGCTCTGCGCCAGCTCACGTTCGGCACGCTCGCGGCGACGCTCCACTTCCTGCTGCACTTCCGTGGCACGCCGCGCTTCCTGCTGGGCGCGGTTATGACCTTCCGTCGCCGCTTGCTGCGCCCGTTCGGCTTCGCCAAGGGCGAGGCGCGCCGCTTCCGCCGTCATCACCGCTTCGTCGCGGCGCGCATCGGCGGCGGCCAGATCGGCTTCCAGTCGATTCAGCTCAGCACGACGCTGCAGCGGACCCGCACCCGTTGCCGTGCCAGGCAGGAACACTGCGCCATGTTCGTCAACGAACGCTTCGCCGCTATCCACCGCGCGCACCTTGCCGAGCAGCGCGCGCACCCAGCGCGATGTCGGCCCGCTCGCCTGTACGCTGCCGGCGAGCGTACCATCATCGGCCCCGAGTTCGGTGACCACATCCAGCGGCAACAGCAGCAACGGGCCGGGCTGCGTGTCGGTGTGCCAACGGCGCACCGCCGCGGCCACCTCTGCATCACGCACGACAATGGCGTGCATGGTGGCGCCGAGATAGCGCTCCACCAAGCGCGCGGCTTCGCCGTCGGCCGAAACGAAGTCGGTGAGCGGGCCCAGTACGGCGCCCTCGCCAAACCGTTCGCGTTCCTTGAGCAGCTTCGCGCTGGACGGTGCCAGCCCCACACGCTCACGTTCGAGGGCCGCCAAAGCATTCATGCGGCCTTCGAGTTCGGTACGGGCTTCCACGGCGCTGGCCAACGCACTGCGCGACTCGGCATCCGCCGTGCGTGCCGTGGCCGCCATGAGGCGCGCGCCTTCGAGGCCATCGAGCGCTTCCTGTGCGGCGGCGCGGGAGGCTTCCACCTGATCACGGGCCGCGATGAGCTCACGCTCGATCGTGTCCAGCGTATCGGCCAACGTCTGACGTTCAATCTCCAATGCGTCGCGGCGCTGTTCTGTTTCCGTCTGCTCACGGGCGGCGCTGTCGCGATCGAGCTCAAGGCGACGCGCCTGGTCGCGATGCTCTCGCACCTGCCGTTCGAGCTGGTCAACCACCGAACGCTCGCGCTGCACGCCTTCACGAGCGCTCTGTTCGGCGCTCAGGCGTTCCTGCAGCGCTTCACCGGCATCACGCAGTTCCTGCTCGAGCGTGGTACGATCGGTGGCCGCGCGCTCGCGATCTTCACGCAGGCGACGGCCAAACGCTTCGTTTTCCCTGCGCTCCTCTTCCGCCCGCTGACGACGCATGGTCGTGCTGCGCTGACGCTCTTCCGACACGGCCAGCTCGCGCTCGAGCTTCTGCGTCTTGTCGCGCTGCTCGCTCGCCAACCGCGCCAGCTCCACACGGCTGCCCTCTGCGGCGGCCCGCGTGACGTGCGCTTCTTCACGCTGCAACTCCGCGCCCGCAATTGCCTCTTCGGCACCAGGCACGTCTTCCTGCAACGTGGTCAACCGACCATCGAGCGCCTCCAACTCATCGCGCCACGCGGCCATCTCACGCGTGGCCAGCGAAATCTCCACCTGAAAGCGACGCGACGTGAGTTCCGCATGACGCTCTGCGCGGCGACGCTGACGAGCCAGTGAACGCACCTGACTTTGCACTTCGGCGATGAGATCGTCGAGACGCGCCAGGTCCACTGTGGTCTCTTCGAGACGACGTTCTGCACTGCGGCGACGATCGCGATAGAGACCTACGCCCGCCGCTTCTTCGAACAGTTCACGACGATCGTCGGGACGATCGGAGAGCAGCGCGTCGATCATCTTGCTTTCGATGACCACGCCCGAGTCCGCACCAAGACCCGTGCCGCGCACGAGGTCCTGGATGTCGCGCAGACGGCACGGCGCCCGGTTGAGCAGGTATTCGCTTTCACCGGAGCGCAGCAGGCGCCGGGTGATCACGACTTCCTTGAACGGGATGGGCAGCTCGCCTTCGGTGTTGTCGAAGTGCAGCGAGACTTCCGCCATGTTCACCGCCTTGCGGGCCGACGAACCGTGGAAGATCACGTCTTCCATCTTGGCGCCGCGCATCGCCCGCGCGCGCTGTTCGCCGAGCACCCAACGCACCGCGTCGGAGACGTTCGACTTGCCGGATCCGTTTGGACCGACGATGGCCGTCACGCCCTTCTCGAACACAAACTCCAGGTGATCGGCAAAGGCTTTGAAGCCATGTACTTCGAGCTTCGTCAAACGCACTAGAACCCTCTCCCCGTTCGAAATGCCAGTACCGGTGCCACGCCGACCGCACGCAGGGAATCGGCAAGCGCCGAGGCCTGCGTGGGTGACTCGAACGCCCCGGTGTAGACCGATGCACTGCCGTCAGACTGACGAAGTGCATAGGCTATGATGCCTCGTGTGTTCAGCGCCGCGAGTCGCGTGGGCACCAGTGCCGGTGTCACATGGGTCTCGAGGCGCAATGCATAAGGCACGGAAACGATGCTCCCCGCGCCGATGATCTTTTCCGTACGCAGGCGCGCCAGCAGTGCCTCCGCCTCCGGGCGCGACGCCGTCGCACCAACGGTGACGCGGAACCACTGCTCGCCACTCTCCACCACGGGAGAAAGCGCCACGGCTTCGAGCGCGCGCACCTTGCTGTCCGGCATGGCCGCTGCGCGTGTATTCGCGGTGGCGAAATAGATGGCGTACCGCGCCGCCACGGTGCTGTCGGCAAGATTCTCGACCGGCATTGGCGGCGAGGCCGGCTTCACCGCGCTGTCCCTGGGCACCGTACCGCTGTCGGATGCCGGCGTCTGGCCGGGCGTCGTGGAATCGGGGCGGGGCGCACTGTCCATGGGTGTGCGCGGCACCACCGCGGTGGAGCTGTCCGCCACGGCCGCACCACCACCCATCAGCGCGCGAATCGGCGCTGGTAGCTGTGTCAGCATCTGCGGCCACATCGCACCGATAGCGATGGCCACCGCGCCGAGTACCAGCAGCAGCGCGAGGATGCGATTGCGTCGACTGGCGCCATCTTCCTGAGCTGCTTCCCGTGCACGCTTTGCCGTCTGCGGTTTGGGAACCGGTGTTGGCTCGGGCGGCGGTGGCGGTGGGGCCGGTGGTGCAATGAGCGGCACACCAGGTGGCGTCGGAAAAGTCGACTCACCCGTGGGCATGAGCGCGCCCATGAACCCGCACAGATGCGCAAAACCCGCCGTGGACGGGCGCGCCACGACGATCAGCAGCGCACCAACCTGATGAAAACCCGCCGCCAGTCGGCGCCAGCGATCGTTGGCATAGACGGCCTCGTGATCCACCGGCTCGGTGCCGCTGGGCATGAGGAACACGTTTTCTGCATCCCGCATCGGCCGCGCGATCTTGTTCAGGGACACGCCGTACAGGAAGCTGTCGGCAATACCGTGCGGATCATCGCCGGTGAGCAGCGCTTCGAGCGCCGGTGCCTCACCCAGCAGATCGGCAATGGCTACGCGGCGGCGCTGGCCTTGCGCGCGCGCCACGCCAATCGCCACCTGCGTCGAGATTGCTGGATCATTGGCGGCGATCACCACCGCACACACGCTGTCCAGCAGCGGGGCGAGCCGGCGACCCTCCATTTCCCACTTCTCCGGAATGATTCCCGGATCACTCATGGTGCGCCCTCGAATACCCAGTAGTTCTGCCCCGACAGCTTACCCACGCGGTCGGCTTCGGCGCGTGAAGGGAAGGGGCCGAGGACCACGCGATACACCGTCGTTCCATCGCGATCAGTGGTCGTGATGCGCGGCACAAGACCCTCCACGCGAATACGACCTGCGAGCGCACGCGCCTGACGTTCATCGAGCAGGGCCGCAAACGATACGGTGAACGTCGATGGTGCAGCTGGTGCCCCGGCCGAATCCCCACGGGTGGCGCGGGTGCTGTCCGGTCCGGTCGGCGCCGCAGCAGGCGGCGGTGCGGTGTCACGCGGGGCGCTGTTGCGGAACTGCACCGGCTGGTCGAGTCCTGCCGCACGTGGGCGCAGGCCATTCCAGCGCAGGGTGTGCCAGAACTGCTTGGCGCCACCGGCGATCGTGCGCATGTCGCTCAATGTCGACGGATGCGCGAGCACGACATCGTCGCCCCGCGTGATCGCGATCGAACCGTCGGCCATCACCAGCGGAAGGTCACCGCGCCATGCGCTCTGGACCACGCCAAGCACGGCATCGCCGCCCAGACTGACCACGTACACGGAGTCACCTGTGCCACGGGCCAGCAGCATGCGACCCATGGGATCCATCCGCAGCGCGCTCGCAGGGGCGGGCAGTCGGATGCGGCCGGTCACGCCCTCTTCGAAGCGGTCGACAATGCGCAAGACCGATTCGTCTTCCAGCGCCACGAACAAACGATCGCCACTGGGCGTCGCGGCGATCGCCGTGATCGGATCACCCAGGTCGACATTCAGCGCCACACCGAGATCACGGGTGCGCACCGCGATCACGCGCTCGTCGGCCGCGAAGTACAGACGATCCCCCACCGTGCCGGCGGTCGCGCCGATGCTCCGCCGCACAACCTCGAGATCGCCCGACGCCTTGATCGACACGCTGTCGGACACCGCCTGATTGGGCGGACGCACGCGACGCACCATCACCTCGCCCTCGCTTGCCGACACGAGGATCACCGAGCCGTCGAGCGGTGCAAAGAGCGCGTCCACCGGATTCGACGGGCGATACCTCCAGTCGCCGCCGCTCGGCGTGTAGCGGGTGACCTCTCCACTCTGCGTGAGGCCATAGATCGCCCCACCGTCGGCCGAGACCAGCGACCGCACGGTGTCCGTACGCGATGTGGTCACGGAACCGAGCCGGAGGTCGATGCGAACCGGACTGCCGCCGGAATCCACGGCGGCGAGATAGCCGTCCTCGGGGCCGAACCCGATCACCTGTGTGAGCGGGGGGACCCGCGTGGCGGAGCGCCAGACGGTGGTGTCAAGCACGGGGTAACGGGCAGCCGTGAGGGTGCCGCCGTCTCGCGACAGCCGCAACACCAGGGGGTCAGGGCCACCGGGGATAGTAGGGGCGGCCTCGGCTCCGGAGGGGCGGGACGAGCGATCGGCACAGCCGCCGGCAACACCGCACGCGAGGAGCACGAGCGCCGACGCGAAGAGCGTGCGCACGCGGGTAAAGTACCCGCCCGGGGACCACTGAGGGAGGGGCTGGCTGTGAGCCAATCCTAGACCATATTCGGCGACATGCCCGCGCCCGCTTCCCCGCCGTCGCTCACCGAGCTGCTCCGCGCCGCCCAGGCCGGGGATACCGGCGCTCGCGACCAAGCCGGGAAAGTCGTCTATGAGGAGCTCTACGGCCTCGCCAGGGCCTATCTGAGCCGGGAACGGGGCGACCACACCCTCCAGCCCACCGCGCTCGTCCACGAGGCCTACCTGCGGTTGGTGGGTCAGGTCGCCCCCTGGAAGAACCGGTCGCATTTTTTCGGCATTGCTGCCCAGATGATGCGCCGGGTGCTGGTCGACTACGCCCGGCGGGCTTCGGCCGACCGGCGGGACCGCGAACGGTCCGTCCCGTTGGAGGCCGCCGAAACTGTCTCCCTCGACGACCTGAACACTGGCGGCGCCGACGACGTGCTGGCGGTACACGAGGCGCTCAGTCAACTCGAACGCCTCGATCCCCGGCAGGCCCGCATCGTGGAACTGCGCTTCTTCGTGGGGCTGTCGCTCGAAGAAATCGCGGACCTGCTCGATATCTCGCCCGCCACGGTGTCCCGCGACTGGGCGATGGCGCGCGCATGGCTGCGGGTACAGCTACGCGACGGTTGACCGCCAACCCGGTGGAAGCTCGCCGCGAGGCCTCTGTTCCATTGTCGCACATCGCCGATGACAATTCCGGGCTGCCCGTTGCGCGTGTCAGGCATGGAGACTGCGTCCAGGGAAGGCGAGCGATGATGCATCATGGTTGACGAGACCATCACGCCGGCTGAATGGGCCGAGCTCAAGGAACTTTGGACGCAATCGGAACAGGTAGGCGCAGCGGGACACGCCCACCTGCTGTCGCTGGCGTCATCACCACGCGTCAAACGCCAATTGGCTCGCCTGCTCGACGCGGCCAGCGAAGAAGAAGTGCCCGTCGATCTCGATCGCCCCGCGCACGAGTTGCTCGGATTCACCATGGAGCGCACGGCGGATTCGTCATCCGACGGCAACGGTGCCGCTGCGCCAGTGGCTCCCAGCCTGATCGGTCGTCGCGTCGGTCCGTATCGTGTGCTCCGGCTCATCGGGCGCGGTGGCATGGGCGCCGTGTATCTGGCCGAGCGCGCCGACGATGCCTACCGCCAGGAGGTCGCCATCAAGACGCTGTGGCGTGGCGCCGACTCGGATGTGTTGCTGCACCGGTTCCGTTCTGAACGACAGATCCTGGCGCAGTTGCAGCATCCCAACATCGCGCAGTTGCTCGATGGCGGTGCGACGGAGGACGGCATGCCGTGGCTGGCCATGGAGTATGTCGACGGCACGCCCATCGATGCCTGGTGCGACAAACAGCTGTTGTCCATCAGTGCGCGACTCGACCTGTTCCGGCAGGTGTGCGCCGCCGTGCACCATGCACACCAGCGTCTGGTCATTCATCGCGACCTCAAGCCCAACAACATCCTGGTCACGCAGGATGGCGTGGTGAAGTTGCTCGACTTCGGTGTGGCCAAGCTGATCGAGACGGAAGAGCATGAAGGCACGCTCACTGGTGCGGGATTGTCGCCGTTCACCATCGCCTACGCAGCACCAGAACAGCTCACGGGCGAAACCGTCTCCACGGCCACTGATGTGTGTGCACTCGGCGCCGTGCTCACCACACTGCTCACTGGTGCGCCGCCCTTCGCACTTCAGGGGCTTTCGGCTGCCGAACAGCTGCTGGCGGTACGCGAGCGCGAGCCGCGGGCGCCGAGCGTGATCGCGAGTACCGTCCCGCCCGAAGCCGCCGCTGCCCGCGGCATGGCTACGCCCGCTCGGCTCGCGGCACTGTTGCGCGGTGAACTCGATGCCATCGCGCAGATGGCCATGCGACGCGATCCCGCGCGGCGGTATCCGAGTGCGGTGGCACTGAGCGACGACATCCATCGGTACCTGCGTCGCGATCGTGTCATGGCGCGCCCTGACAGCACCGCATACCGCATCCGCACCTTCGTGCGGCGGCGACGCGCTTTTACGATAGCGGCCGCGTCGGCCCTGGTACTTATCGCTGGCGCTGGGGCGGTGGCGTGGCGTCAGGCACTCCTGGCGCGGGCAGAGGCTGCGCGCGCCGAACGCGCGTCATCGTTCCTGTCCGGGATCGTCACCGGTACCAACGCCACGTCGTACGATCCCATCGTGCGACTGTCCACGTCCGGTACCTTGGCCGAGTTGCTCGATAGCGCGCTGGTGCGCGTGCCCCGCGAGTTCGCGGATGATGCGCGCATTCGTGCTCGTTTGTACACGGCGATCGGCGTCAACGTGATGTCGCAATCGCGGTTCACCCAAGCGCGCGGTGTGCTCGATTCGGCGCGCATTCTCGCGGCCGAGGGCTTCGGCACACACAGTCCGGAGTATGCGCGGGCCTGTCTCGAGAGTGCGGTGCTGCGTCTCGAGCTCGATGGACCGTACGCCGCCGACACATACATCGCGGCGGCCCGCGAGGCCGTCGAGGCGCTGCCACCTGACCACGAGCTCCGTGCGCGCATCGCACTGGTCGATGCGGCCCGTGCCATGTCGCTGGGGCGTGTGCACTACGCGGATTCACTCGCCGAAGCGGTGGTGTTGCGGGAGGAGCAGTCGGGGTTCAGTGGCACGAGGGGGCGCACGGGACGGACCATCCTGTCGTTGCGCGCGCAGTCGATCCGCATGCTGACGTCCAGTTGGATTCATCGTGACCCGCGCGAGTATTTGCGGCGCGCCCGCGCCGTACTCGCTTTGGCTGACTCGCTGGGATTCTCCAACACCAATGAACAGTTCAGTGCCTGGGGCGCCGAGTTCGAAGCGCTGCTTGTGTTGGGACGCACCGAACAGGCGATGCCGGCGCAGTCGCGCTTTCTCGCCGAAGTGGCTCGCATGCCTCGCGGGTCACCGGCCGTGTCCGCGGTGCTGGCCCGCAATCGGTCCTTCTGGGCCGCCGTGGCAGGCGATACCGCGGAGCGCCGCGTTCAGGCGCAAAGCGCCATCGACCTCGCGGGCGACGGCTCGGAGATGCGGATCTCCGAGCGGCTCCTCGTGAACAACAGTTTCATCGAGGACGCACTGGCGCGCGGAGACACGGCCGCCGCCTACCGTGTCGCGCGGCGTTCGGTCGCAGACCTCGCGCGCTCGCGCTCTCCCATGGTCATGACATTCGCCTATCTCTTTGAAGGACAGGCGGCGCTGGCGTCTGGTGACTATCGGGGGGCCGTGGCATCGCTCAATCGGGGATTGGACGAGGTCAATCAGGCGCCTGAGCTCTGGAGTATGCGGCCACGATTGCGGCGCGTGCTCGCCGCCACTTACGAACGCCTGGGAGATGTCACCCTCGCCGACAGTGTGCGCCGCCTCGATCCGCCGCGCGCCAATGTGCCGCGGTGCACGCCGGGTGGTGAATGGCGGGGCTGCCCAGATCGGTAACTGGAATGCGCGGGTACCCAGTGCCGCAGAGTACGTGAAAGAAAAGTGCTGGCATTTGCGCGTGAGGAAGTGGGTGGGAAACGCCTGCCACGTACTTCTTCAGGAGCAACACATGAGACGAAAGGCTGGAACAGTGAGGCAGTTGATCACGGCAATGGGAGCGGCAAGTCTGCTGACGGCCGCCTCGGTGCAGGCTCAGCCCACCGTGACCTTTGGTGGAATCGAGCTGCAGGTGAATGCCACGCCCAATGTGTCGGGCAACCCGACACTGGAGGGATCGGCGCTCCGCATGTCGAATGGCGAATACGGCGCCGCGCGTAGCGCGATCTCGACAGCCACCTACAATCTGCTGAACGCCAACTGGTTCACGTCCTACACCACGCGCTTCTCCTGCCAGGGGGTGGGCAACGCGGACGGATATGATGAGCCCATCTGCACCGGCGACGGTATCGGCTTCGTGGTCACCGGGGGCAGCGCGTCGCAGATCGGCGGCGGCGGACAGGACATGGGATACGCAGGCTCTTTCGAAAACAGTCTCGCGTTTGCCTTTCAGACCTTCTGGCGCGAACTCCTGCTCGGGCAGAATGGCAGCCTGACCCAGGTGACCGACAAGCCCTTCGGGGACGTGAATGAGAACTATCAGGGGCTCTTCAACGTCTCATTGAGCTACGATGCTGCCAATCAGTCGCTCGCAAGCACGATCACCAACGGCATCACCACCATCAGCCAGACCCACAACGGCATCATGTTGGGTGATTGGAGCGAAGAGGCACGCATTGGCTTCACGGCATCGTCAGGACTGGCGTCGGAATACTCCTGGGTGTCCGACTGGACATTCGAATACACACCGCCAAGCACCACGGTGCCGGAGCCTTCAACTTGGACACTCATGTTGATTGGATTGTTCTCGATCGGTCTCCTCGCGCGGCGCCGGCACTGGGCGGCCTGAACCGTCGCACCGTACACCACCTTCAATGCAACGAGGGCGCGAGCATGCATGCTCGCGCCCCCATTTGTTCACGACGTCCGGAGCGAAGCGTCAGTAGCTCGCGCCGAAGAACCAGGTCCCGAAACCGCGGGCATTGGGTCGGCTCACAGGCTTCGCCCAATCCCACCGGATGATCGCGATGTTGAACAGGTTCATGCGCACGCCGAACCCATAGCTGCGGAGCAGGGCGCGCTGCTTGGTGAAGTCATAGTTCGCCGGCGCCGACAATGTCACGGTCTGATCCTTCGACCACGCCACACCGGCATCGTAGAAGAACAGACCGTCGATGGGCGGCAGACCGCCGAGCAGCGCGGTGCGGGACCCATAGCGCCGGATGATCGGGAAGCGCAGTTCCGCATTGGCGAATGCCACACGGCTACCGATCAGTTCCTCTGTGTTGCAGGACGACCCATCGTTGGACGGGAGCCCGGAGCAACTCACGAACTGGAGATCTTCACGGTTGTAACCGCGTACGAAATCCGGACGTCCCAGCCACTTGGGGAAACGCAGCTCATCACGACCCACGGCCATGCTGGTCGTCAGGCGCGTCGCGAACGTGATGTAGTTGAACAGGATGGGAATGTACGATCGCGCGTCGGCCGTGTACTCGGTGTACTTCCAGGATCCGACGGTGGGTTCAACCTGCAATCGGATTCGCTTGCCGGAGATCGGTCCGGTGAAGCCGAACATCGAGTTGTCCGTCACCCACGCGAGGTAAGGCGATACCGTGTTGGCCGACGCCACGTTGCGGGTGCTGCCGCGTTCCCACGCCGTACCGTAGCCGAAGTTGTAGTCCACCAGGCGCGTGATGGGGATGGCCTGCTGGTCAATGTTCTGGAAGCGTGCGCCCAACTCGAAACGCGTGAATCGGTTCAGGGGGTACAACCCGGCGGCGAATACCTGGCGGAACACCAGACGCGCCATTTCCTGCGTCTGGAGGAACTGCCCCTGCTGTTCGCCTGGGGTCTCGTAAAAATTCGAGATCAGATACATCGGCTGTTGCAGCACACCTGTGGTGTACTGCAGCCGTCGGCCGAGGCTGGTGTAGCCGGCAAAGACCTGTGCATCACCCAGCTGACCGTTGATCGAGCCCGAGAGCGCCAGGCGTCGGTTGCCGAGCAGGTCGCTCAGAACGATGGTCGTACCGCCATACGTACCCTGACCCCAGCCGTTCTGCTGGTAGCCGATGCTGGGCTGCGCGATGTACTCGGGCGTGAGCTTCGCCCGGTAGCGCGATTCCTTGAATCGCGTGGTATCCGGCAGATAAAAGTCGAAGCTGTCCATGAGCGCTTCGACACTCACCGTTTCGCTGATGGGGGTGATGGCAGACGCCGGCAGTTCACTCGACACGCGCGCGACGTTGCCGGTGCTCGGCCGGTAATACGACTGGCGCGCGGCCGCGCTGTCCTGCACCGTGGCGCGGCGCAGGTGCGCGGTGGGATCCGCTGGCGGTGCGGGTGGCGTGGCGGCACCTGTCGGCCGACCCGGCTGCGCACCCGTTTGCGTACCACCCTGTGCCACCACTACCTCGCGGAACGGCTGCTTCTTGAGCGCGCGCGGGTTCTTGATCTTCCAGATGGCGTGGTCGGTCTTCTCGTAGTACACAAAGGCCATGATGTCGGCCTCGCGCGCCCAGGAGATGGCTGGCGACTGCTCGGCCACTGCCGTCACGGCACCCACGACGTTCGTGAGCTGGTAGTGCTCCTGGTCGGTGAAGTCGTACAGGAAAATGTTCGCGATGCCGGTTCGATCGGTGACGTACGCGAGCGACTTGCCGTCCGGAGCCCACTGCGGATTGATGGCGCGCCCACCCTGACCCGGCAGAATGGTCGTCTGCTGCGTTTCCAGGTCGTACAGCGCGACCTTCCACTGACCGATCTTCAGGATCTCCATGTCGGAGTCCTCACCGCGGTCACTGATGAACGCGATCGTCTTGCCGTCGGGAGACCACTGCGGCATCAGATCACCGAACTGGTCTTTCATGAGCTGCGTGTACCCCGGCGCGTCGAGCGACACCACATACAGATCACTCGAGCCGTTGCGCATTCCACTGAATACGACCTTCCGACCATCCGGCGAGAACGCCGGGCTCAACACCTGGTCCAACTCGATGTCGATGCGCTTGATGACGTTTCGTGACTTGAGATCCATGATGTACAACACGTCGCGGCCGCCACGCTGGCCGGTGAACGCGAGGTACTTGCCATCCAGGGAGAACGACGGCTGCGAGTAGATGAATCGCAGCTGTTCGAAGTCAGGATTGGTGGTGGTCTTCACCAGGCGCGTGATGCGCTTGCCCGTTTCGGCGTTGGCCAGATACATCTCGGGGAAGACTTCACCGCGCAGCAGGCTGCCGTAACCGATGTACGTGATGAACTTGCCATCATTCGACAGCGCCGGCGCCACGAACATGTTGGCGATGCTGCCGGTGCGCGACTGCGACAGCAGTGGCTCGGCAAAGCTGCGCGGGCGATCGAGCGTGGCCACCATCGGCAGATACTTGGCCTGCATGGCGCGCTTCCACTCGTTGCTCACTTCATCGAGCGACATGCCGAGCTCACGACGGAAGGCCCGATCGATGCCAAGGCTCGGCACCGCGTTCATGATCTCGCCGATCACTTCGTCACCCCAACGCGCGCCCACGTACTGCCAGAACCCGAGACCGTAGCGGTAGGGGAAGTACTTGTCGGGGCGCTCCGTCATCTGTGAAATCGACGGCAGCGCGTTGTTCACGACGGCGTCGCGCACCCAGGCATCGGTCCACGGGTGGCGCGGTCCGATGGACAGGTATTCGGCAAGGCCTTCCATGAACCACAGCGGCGGATTGACCATCGCCAGATTCTGCAGCCCTGCGCCCGCGCGACCGCGCGAGAAAATGTCGAACGTGAACACGTGCACCATTTCGTGCGTGAGCACGTGCTCGAAGCTCTGCCAGTCACCCGAGAAGAACTGCGCCATGCGCTGGCGCAGCGGGTCGGTCACACCGCCAGTGCCTTCGCCCAGGTCGCCGAAGACGTTGCTTTGCGCAAAGTCACCGGACGAGCCGAAGATGAGGATGGGCTTCTTTTCACGGAACTGGTGCGACGTGAGGCGCGACAGTCGCGCATAGGCTCGTTCAGCCATGCGCGCCGCATCGGGCGCCACGTCGGCAATCTCGGGATAGTAGTGAACGAGAAAATGCTCGGTCTCGATCACACGCCAGCGCAACCGGTCGTACTGCACCTGGTTCTGGCCGAAGTACCCCTGGGCCTGCGCGGGAGCCGCCAGCGCGGCGACGCCCAGCGCGACACCACACGCGACAACAGCGGCCCTGACCGCGGCCACCGAAAGCTCTTCAAGCTTTGCCTTCAACCGGGTCCACCGCTGCGCCAGCGTCATGATTATCGCGCTCCCTGCGTGATTGCCTTGTCCAATTGCACCGGCGTGGCGTCGCCCCAGAGTCGCTCGAGCTGGTAGAACTGCCGCAACGTCGGGTGGAAGACATGGATCACGCAATCGGCGTAGTCGAGCAACGCCCACCGCCCCTGCGTGAGGCCTTCCGTCATAGTCGTAGACACCCCAGACGCTTTCAACCCTGCCTGCACGTGTTCTGCCACGGCTCGCACGTGGGTATCCGAGGTACCAGAAGCGATAACAAAAAAGTCCGTCATATCCGTCACTCCCCGGAGATCGAGGACCACGATATCGGTGGCCTTGAGGTCGCTCGCCAGTGCGGCGGCGCGCAGGGCGATGGGTTCTCCGGGACTTGGTGCGCGTTCAGCCATGTACTCAGTCGGGAAGGGCAGTGGCGGGGCGACCTGGCAACTGCCGGGTCACGTACCGGAATGCGGTACCCGTGATCGGTACCCGCCTTACTCCGTGAAGGTTGCGGCGCGGACCTGCTGTCGGACAGGGGCGCACGCCGGTCGGGACAAAAAACGAGGGGAGTCCTGTGATCGGACCCCCCTCGCCTGGTCGTCGGTGATCGACGTTACTGCTTGATCACCCACACCTTGATTTCGGGGTGCACGTCCGCGTGGAGGCGAACACCCACGCGATAGACGCCGAGCGACTTGATCGGCTCGTTGAGCTCGATCTGGCGCTTCTCGATCTTGTAGCCCTGGATTTCGAGCTGGTGCGCGATGTCGGCCGTGGTCACCGAGCCGAACAGCTTGCCTTCTTCGCCCACGCGGGCGGCAAAGGTCACCGAGACTTCGGCCAGCTTGTCAGCGATGGCCTGGGCAGCCGCGATGCGCTCGTTTTCGAGTGCCTCGAGGCGGCTCTTCTCGAGCGCGATGCGCTTGCGATTGCCTTCGGTGGCCTCATAGGCGAAGCCGCGCGGGATCAGGAAGTTGCGGGCGTAGCCCGGCGACACGGAGACGATGTCACCAGGATGTCCGAGCTTGTCGACGGCGTTGCGGAGAATGACTTCCATGGGAACTCCGGGTCGAACCGGTGAAGGATAAGACAGAAGACGAACGACAGGACCAGCTCAGGAGGACCAAGGACGACTGGACGGAGCACCCGCCCGGAAGTCGCGCCATGTATCCCCGAGCCCGAGGGTGAAGGTGACCGCGAGCAACGCGATCAGGACCCACACCGGTCCCAGGATCGGAACCAACAGCACCAGGGCCAGCAGCGACCAGAAGGCCGCCCGATCGGGAATCCACCAGGTCAGGACACCCGCACCACGCAGGGCGTACAGCGTCCCGAAAAAGCAGACCAGATTCAGGCCGGCGACCCGCCACTCCACCAGCGTGGGCAGCAGCAACAGCGTCACACCGACCACCAACCCCCACACCCACTGGTCGTTGAACCGCAGGTCCCGCAACGCACCGATCGGGGGACCGATCCGTGCCCGGGCCAAGCGATGGTAGGCGGCCCACCCGAGGGCGAGCGCCAGCAACGACTCGAGGGCCAGCAGCGCCGGTACCAGTCCCACGAGGGGACCGGGTCGGGCACCGCCCACTGCATCGGACGCCGGCAGTGGTGCTGCCAACGCCACCAGTACTGCTTCCACCCGGGTGGTGCGCTCGACCGCCTCGGGGAAGCGCTGCGCGAAGCTGCGCCAGGCATCCGAAGCCGATCGGGCTCGCCACGATTCGAGCGACTCTCCCAATCGATGCTGATACTCGCGGGAGAACATCTGTCCAGCAGCGTCGAAGGTGCCGACCGGGCCAAGTGAACGCGCCGAGAATCCGGCGAGCGTGATCACTCCAGCCAATGCCACGGCACCGATCGCCCGGGTCAGCAGCGGACGGGCCGGAGAGGCCAGGCATACGAGCCCGAAGGCCGCACCCAGCGTCACCGACCATCCGCGCAGGAACGCTCCATAGCCGGAGAGGGGCAGCGGCACACGCCAGAGGACGTACGCCGCCGCAGACACCCACAACACGGCCAGAAACAACCGCCCCCCGGACCACCAACCCACCGTGGCGCAGGCGGCGATCGCCACCAGCACCAGCAGGGCAAACTGTTCCATGGGCAGCAGCATCCGGACCGCGCCGGCAAGGAGCGACAACGTTGGTGGCCAGGCCGGCGCGGCGGTCACAGCGACCATCAGCACCAATCCCAGCACAAACCAACGCCACCCACGCTCCTGGGGAGCGGTCGCGGCGAGACCCGGCGCGACCGCTCCGTTCATACTCAGCCCGTCTGCCCCTTCACGTACGGGAGCAGCGCGAGATAACGCGCCTTCTTCACCGCCTTCGACAGCTGACGCTGGTGGCGGGCATCCACGCCGCTCAGACGGCTCGGCAGGATCTTGCCGTAATCCGTGATGAAACGGGCGAGGAGGCGGTCATCCTTGTAATCCACGTAGCGGATACCCGCTTCCGTGATCGGGCAGGGCTTCTTCTGGCGGCGCATGGGTTATTCCTCGTCGTCGTCGTCGTCATCGCTCGCGCGACGGCGCGAGGCGAGCTCTTCATCGCTCAGCTTGGGCGCGCCGAGCTCGTGCTCGTGCAGCGTCACCAGGTAGCGGATCACGCCTTCGTCGAGCTTGAGCGCACGCTCGAACTCGGGAAGCGTCGCGGGGACCGTCGTGAAATGGCTGATGATGTAATAGCCATTCTCGTGACGACCGATCTTGTAGGCGAGCTGACGACGACCCCAGTGCTCGATCTCAGCCGGTTCGGCGAGGTTGAGCAGGGACTGCAGCTTCTCCAGCTTTTCAGCAATGGTCGTATCTTCGAGCGCGCTGTCGAAGATGTACACGGCTTCATACCGCCGCGTCGGGTTGCGGCGGATCTTGAGCTTTGCCACTCGGCAATCCTCCCTATGGTCAGGACCAGCGGTCGTGCATGGTCTGTGTGCCACCCGCAGTGCCGAGCCGCGGGCGGAGGGTTGAGAACATCAACCAGCCCACCCGGAGCGCGAATCGATCCGGGCGAGCCTCTAAGGCTACTCTGTTCCGGACCAGCGGTAAAGGGGCGGCGGGCCGTCAAGCCCTGCGTCGCCATCGGAATGCCAATGGCGAGGCGCTCAGGGCGCCTTGGTACCCGCGGACGACTTGAGGTACAGGTTCAGGGAGCCAAAACTCAGCTTCGACTTCATCTGGACCATCATCCGGCGCGAATCGTCCGTGATCCAGACTTCGGCCTTCCCGTTCTGGCTGAAAATGCCCTTGGTCTGGAAGGTGGGCTGCAGCACCACCGTGTTGAACGATCCCGCCGGTACCGACACCGTCTCCTTGCGCAGCACCCGAATGCGCACCGGGTTGCCCTGGGCCTTGAAGTACCGAGCGTACTCGTAGGTCTTGCCTACCTCGAGCGGGATGGTGCGCACGAAATACAGGAAGGAGCCTTCGTCCAGCGGGGACGATACCGTCGGCTCCTCATCCTTGTCGCCATCGCGCATCATGCCGCGCTCCGGGAAGATCTCGTAACGCCGCGTACGCTCGTAGCTGCCCTCGTCCACGTCCTGGTGGTAGCGCAGCGAGTTGAGCGTGACCACGTCGAACCACGACTCGTACAGGTCGTTGACCCGGTACAGCGGGATGCCACCCTTGATCTGAAACACGGTGTGCCAGACCAGCGTGCCACGCACTTCGGTGATCTCGCGCACCTCCATGCTGCCATTGCCCACTTTGAGCGAGCCGAATTTGACGTCGTATTCGAGCTTCTCGCCCACCTGAAACGGTACCTGAGCGGCACCAGCCGGCAGGGACACGGAAGCAGTGGCTGGCTGACTGCCCAAGGGTTCCCCGGACAGAGGCGAGCAGACCAGCAGCGTCGCGAGCGCTGCCACCATAGGCGCGAAAGCCAATCGCATCATGGAAGCAACATACCCAGCGCGCGGAAAAAAGATCGGCGCAGAGGCTGAGCCCCTGCGCCGGTCCCACCATCAGGTGTTCGGTCGACTTTACACGTTGAACCGGAACAGCAGCACGTCGCCGTCCTGCACCACGTATTCCTTGCCTTCCGATCGCACGGCGCCCTTCTCGCGAGCGGGCTTCCAGCCGCCCAGCGTCGAGAAGTCATTGAACGCCACGGTCTCAGCCCGGATGAAGCCCTTTTCGAAGTCGGTGTGAATGACACCCGCCGCCACAGGGGCCGTGTCACCATGATGAATCGTCCAGGCCCGGACTTCCTGCTCACCGGCTGTGAAGTAGGTCTCCAGCCCAAGCAGCGTGTAGCCGGCCCGGATCAACCGGTCGAGCCCCGCGGTCTCGATGCCCAGCGACGCCAGGAACTCCACGCGCTCTTCCGTCGACAACTCGGCCAGTTCGGCTTCGATCTTCGCCGAAAACGGCACGATCTCGGCATGTTCGCCGCTCGCGGCCACGGCCGCACGCAGGGCCTTGAGGTACTGGCCCTCTTCACCGGCCAACTCGGCGTCCGTGACATTGGCGGCATACAGCACCGGCTTGGCTGACAGCAACTGCATGCCGGACAGCTTGGCGAGCATGTCGGCGTCGAGACCGGCGCGCCAGAGCGGCTTGCCTTCGGAGAGCGCCGCGTTGGCTGCCTCGAGGGCCGGCAATTCGGCGAGGGCTTCCTTGTCGGCGGCCTTGGCCGCGCGCTTCACCTTGTCGAGACGCTTTTCGACGGTGGCCAGATCGGAGAGTGCGAGCTCGAGCTCGATGATCTCCTTGTCGCGCGCCGGGTCGGGCTGCCCCATGACATGCGTGACATCGTCGTCCGCAAAGCATCGGATGACATGCACGATGGCATCGGTTTCGCGGATGTTCTGCAGGAACTTGTTGCCCAGCCCTTCACCCTGCGACGCGCCTTTCACCAGTCCGGCGATGTCGACGAACTGCACGACCGCCGGCACTGTGCGCTTCGGCTGCACGATCTCCGCCAGACGCGTCAGTCGCGAGTCCGGCACTTCCACCATGCCGACATTCGGTTCGACCGTGCAAAACGGATAGTTGGCCGCTTCCGCCTTGGCGGCAGTCAGGGCGTTGAACAGGGTCGACTTGCCGACATTCGGGAGACCGACGATACCAAGGCGAAGCATCTGAGCTGGACAGAGGAACGGGAAAAGCGGGAGCAGCCCAGAAATCTAGCAGGCAGCGGAAGGCGGGAGGAACGCGGGAAGCGCGTGGGGCGGGCTTCTGATGTCTGAAATCAGAGTTCGGAGGTCTGATATCCGACGGAGATAGATGCATGAGAGATCAGACCTTCCTAGAGGCCAGAAGCCTGAGCACTGACGCCGGCCGCCTTTCGTGTGCGGCGATGGTTGGGATGGTGCTCAAACCCATTCTCGCCGCGCGGCAGCCGGCCCCGCGCGCTCAGGCCTCACTCTCGGGGCACACGACAGTCAGCCCCGTACGCTCAGGGCTCTCACCATCTAGGACATCTGATCTCTCACCCGTCTATATCCGTCAGATTTCAGACCTCAGATATCTGACTTCTGAAATCTGACGCCTGATATCTGGGCTACTGAGTGCAGGTTCCGCGCGGGTCCATACGGGGCCCATTGACCACCGGCCGGTTGGGTGTGTTGCCCAATTCGAGCGCGATGCCGGCCACCAGGCGCGTCACGCGCTGCATGTGCGGATAGTCGATGTACTGCGGCTCGTCGGTGAGTTGGTGATAGGCCGAGTGGCCGCCCGTCGTGAAGAACGTCACCGGGATGCCCCACTTCGCGTACTCGTAGTGATCGCTGCGGCAATAGATGTTCATCGGGTGACCGTTGGCATCCATTGCGTAGTCGAACGTGAAATTGTACTTGCCTTCCTTGTTCACGCGCTCCACGAGATCACCCAGATCACTCGACAAGCGACGCGAGCCCACCAACTGCAGATAGTCGGGACCACCGCGCAGCTCCTTGCCTTCCTTGCTCATGCCCGTGACATCGGTGGCTGCGCCGCGACCGACCATGTCCATGTTCAGCTGCGCAATGATGGAGTCACGCGGCACAGTCGGATGCTCGGTGAAGTACGCCGATCCCCAGAGGCCCTTCTCTTCGCCGGCGTGCCACACGAACAGCGTACTGCGCTTGGGCTTCGTCTTGAGCGAAGCGAGATACTCGGCGATCTCCAGCACGGCCACCGATCCCGAGCCATCGTCGTCGGCGCCGTTGAAGATCGAGTCACGGCGCGGCGCCTTCGTCTTGCGCAGCTCCACCAGCTCGGCGTTGATCTGCGCAAACTGGTCGGCTGAACCCATGTTGCCCTCGTCTTCCGCGCCACCCGGGCGCACGATGCGATTGAACACGAGAATCGAATCGTGGTCGAGCGCACGCGGCGCCACGCCCACATGGTCGCTGTGCGCACCCACCGCCACGTACTGGTTCTTGAGCTTCGCATCACTGCCCGGCAGCAGCGCCACTACGTTGCGCGCCGGGAACGTGCCTGCCGACACGTCCACGTGAGCCTTGATCGACAGCTTCGCGCCCACCGTGCCCGGTGCGAGTTGGCTCACCGGCGTCGGGAACAGCTTGCCCACTGCAGTCTCCGACACAAACAGCCGTCCCTCGACCGGTGGCAGCGACGGATCCATCAGCTGCGATCCACCACGCAGCGCATACCCCAGCACACCCGCCGTGCGTGGTGGCAGCAGGAACACCACGCCTGCCGCCCCCTCCGGCGTGATCGCTGACCCTTCAATCGACTTGGTCAGCGCGGCGTTGGACGCCTCGGGTGCATAGGCGACCACACGTCCCTTCACCTGCTCCGGCGTCAGCGCCGCGGCCGTCTCGCCGAATGCGCCGGCGTAGATCACTTCCACGCCATCGAGATCGAGGCTG
>NZ_DASWXE010000081.1:0-39477 GCF_036405635.1 Gemmatimonas sp.
CGCACGTCTTCCGGTGTTACCGACATCACTCCCACCCTCGTTCGAGCTTGGCCTGTGCGAGTACGAGCGTCTTGCGCCCGATCTCTTCGTCATCAAAATCGATACGCACCTTGGCATCCCGACCGCTACCGGTGAGCTCCGCGATGGTGCCGGTGCCAAACTTGCCGTGCTTCACACGTTCGCCCGGACGGCACATCGGTGCGTCCTGTGACTCATCCTCGGGTTCCGGTTGCCGCTCGCGACGTGCAGGCGTGCTGAAGCCAGCGGGCGCCTTGCCGAACGGAATATCGCGGCTGTTGGCGCCGACGCCGCTGCCCGTTCCGCGAAATCCTGCCGAACCGTAGGGCCCCACCGATCGTTTTGCGCCGCTGCCCTGCGCGCCACCACCACCGGCACCGCCGGTGGAACCGCTGCGTCCCCAGCTGTCATCGCCACCACGACGGCTGCCATAGCCGCCGCCGTAACCGCCAAATCCACCCCGCCCCTCCGCCTTGGCGCGCGCGGTCTTGCCGCGCTCAGCCAGCGATGGCGTAATGACCTCCAGAAAGCGGGACGGCATGGAGTACATCAACTCACCGTTTCTGCGACGCTGCTCGGCACAGGTGAGATAGAGCTTCTCCTCGGCCCGCGTGATTCCGACATAGAAGAGGCGACGTTCCTCTTCCAGTTGCGACGGATCTTCCGCAGCGCGCGCCAGCGGGAACAAACCGTCTTCGAGACCACACACGAACACCAGCGGGAACTCCAGTCCCTTGGCGTTGTGCATCGTCATGCATGTGACGGCATCCGCATTGGGATCGAGCTTGTCGACACCGGCCACCAGTGTGGATGACTGCAGAAAATGATCGAGTGGTGTCAGACCCACCTCGCCACCTTCATCGGCCACCACTTCCGCCGCACCGGCGATCATTTCGCGGACGTTCTCGATGCGCTCGAGTCCTTCCGGGCCTTCCGCACGCAGATGGTCGGCGTACTTGATGACCTGCACGAGTTCACGCAGCAGTTCGTCCACGGCCGCGTCGACGGCCATGGTGCGCAGACGCTGCACCAGATGACCAAAATCCTCGAGTGCCGCGCGTGCCGCGGGGCGCATGCCGGTCAACACGTCCAGTCGACCGGCCATTTCGAGCATCGGCTTTCCCTCGGCCACTGCGCGTTCGGCGAGCAACGCGATCGTGGCGTCGCCCAGTCCACGCTTGGGCACGTTCACGGCGCGCCGGAACGCCTCGTCGTCGGCCGGATTGGCCACCAGCTTGAGGTAGGCCATGAGATCGCGGATTTCCCGGCGATCGTAGAAGCGCACCGCACCAATCAGCCGATAAGGGATGTTGCGCCGGCGGAACGAATCTTCGATAGCGCGGGACTGCGCATTTGTCCGGTACAACACCGCACAGTCACGACGGGCGAGATCCGAGCGCGACATGCGCGTCAGGATGGTCTCGGCGATGAAGTCTGCTTCATCGCGTTCATCCAATGACTCGATGAGCGTGACGGGTTCGCCGGCTGGACGCGTTGCCCGCAACGTCTTCCCGCGGCGCTCGCTGTTTTCGGCGATCACCACATTCGCGAGCGCGAGGACGTTGGGCGTGGACCGATAGTTCTCCTCGAGACGCACGATACGCGCGCCCGGGAAGTCCCGTTCGAAGTCGAGGATGTTTCGGATGTCGGCGCCACGCCAGCCATAAATCGACTGGTCATCATCGCCAACGACCATCACGTTGCGATAGCCACCACCCATCAACTGCACGAATCGATACTGCGCGGCATTGGTGTCCTGATACTCGTCCACCAACAGGTAGCGAAAGCGGCGCTGATAGTGCGCACGCAGTGCTTCGTCGGTTTCCAGCGCGCGCACGGGAAGCACCAGCAGGTCATCGAACGTGACCGCATTGGCCTGCTGCAGCGCGGCCTCGAGATCGGTGTATACACCGGCGACGGCCGTGGTGAAGGTGTCCCGTGCGTTGCGGGCGTACTCGGACGATGAGACGAGTGCGTTCTTGGCGCTGGAGATGGCACCCAGGATCGCGTTGGGAGCGAACTGTTTCGGGCTCAGATTGCGCCGCTCCATCACGCGCTTGACGGCGCCAATGGCGTCGTCCTCGTCGTAGATGGTGAAGTTCTGCTCACGCCCGACCAACGGCGCCACACCGCGCAGCATGCGCGCACCAAGAGCGTGGAACGTGCCGCACCACATGCCCTTGGGTTCGTGTCCGAGCAGCTTCGCGATGCGCGCACGCATTTCGCCGGCTGCCTTGTTGGTAAACGTCACCGCGAGGATCTCGTGCGGTGCGACCTGCATGTCCCCGATGAGCCGCGCGATGCGCGTGGTCAGGACGCGCGTCTTGCCAGAACCCGCACCGGCAAGCACCAGTGCAGGCCCGTCGTCATGAAAGACTGCCTCACGCTGCGCGGGATTGAGCCCGCGCGTAATGGCCTCGAGATCCAGTGCCGGCTTTTCAGGAACTGCATCGAACAGCGAACCCGCCCAACCCGTCGTCGTCATCCACGCAAGATAATGTCGAACGCCGCCCCGCGGTCGGTCTCGGCGAGTACCAGTCGGCCGTCGTGGTTTTCCTCCACGATGCGGCGCGCCAGCGACAGGCCGATGCCCCAGCCGCGATCCTTGGTCGAGAAGCCGGCGTCGAAGATGCGCTTGCGCAGCTGGCGTGGCACACCAGGCCCGTCGTCCTGCACGCGGATACGCACGCCGCCTTCCGGCAGGGGACGCGCCGAGACGACCACTTCACCGTTGCGGCCGCCGAGGGCGTCGATGGCGTTCTTGATGAGCACTTCGAGCACCCATTCCAACAACACCCGATCGCCATGCGTGATGAGGGCCTCGGATGGGTGCTCGCTGCGGATGCGTACGGTTCTCGCCAATGTTGGCGCACGCGCCGCGAAGTACGATGCCAACTGATCGACCAAGGCGTTGCAGTCGACCGTTTCATCTCGCGGTGGGCGCCCGATGCGCTCGAAGCGGTGCGACACGCGCTCGAGGCGTTGCAGGTCCTGCCCCATGGCCTGGACCGCGCGCGTGGCGGTGCCACCACTGACCGTCTCGCCCAGCAGCTCGATCCACCCGGCCAATGCGGAGAGCGGCGTCCCCAGCTGATGCGCAGCCTCACGCGCCATGCCGGCCCACACCTTCTCCCGATCGGCGCGCCCCCGCTCGATGAGCGCATAGACACCAAAGCCCACCAGCAGCACGATGCCGAACGCCTGCAGCACCGGGATCACTTGCAGACCCGTGACGAGCCCATTGTCGCCCAGGTGC
This sequence comes from Gemmatimonas sp., assembly GCF_036405635.1. Classification (GTDB taxonomy): domain Bacteria; phylum Gemmatimonadota; class Gemmatimonadetes; order Gemmatimonadales; family Gemmatimonadaceae; genus Gemmatimonas. The sequence goes on from NZ_DASWXE010000081.1 coordinate 3,275, forward strand.
ACGGCGCCGATGGCACGGTCCGCGATGGGCGGATTCTTGCGATCGAGTTCGACGATGAAGTTGCGCAGCCGCGCCGTGTCGCCTTCGATGTCGTCCGGGATGTTCGCCGTGCCCGTCACGCGGCCCAAGCGGTCGGTGACCACCAGCGGCAATCCGGACTCGCTGATCTCGCGTGACAGGTCTTGCAGGACCACGTCGGGATCGGCATCGACGCTCGTGTCCTGCAATGCCTCGTAGATGCGGGCGTACATCCGCCCCTGCGCTGCGGCGGCACCACGCAGCTGCGTCACCACATGTCGCGTGTACCCGATGTACCACGCGAGCAGCACCAGTACCCCAATGACCATGATCAACACGGGCCAGCGGCGACGCTTCATGATCGATTGGGGGCGGACAGGGATGCCGACGTGCGGCAGGTCAGGCCAGGACGGCGCGACCGAAGTACGGCTGCAGGGCCTCGGGGATGCGTACCGAGCCATCAGGCTGCTGATGGTGCTCGATGATGCTGGCGATGATGCGTGAGAACGCGAGCGCCGACCCATTCAGCGTATGCACGAACCGCGGCTTCTCCCCGGCGGCCGGCCGATACCGAATGTTCGCGCGCCGCGCCTGAAAGTCAGAGAACACGCTGCAGCTCGACACCTCGAGCCACTTGCCCACGGCCGGCGCAAAGACTTCGAGGTCGTACGTCATGGCGCTCGAGAAACCCGTGTCGCCAGCCGCGAGCAGCAGGCGACGATACGGCAACTCGAGGCGTTCGAGGATGGTTTCCGCGTGCCGCGTGAGCAACTCGAGCTGTTCGCGCGAGTTCTCTGGCGTTGCATAGCGTACGATTTCGACCTTGTCGAATTCATGCACACGCAACAGACCGCGCGTGTCCTTGCCGGCCGCTCCCGCTTCCCGGCGGAAGCATGCACTGAAGGCGCAGAATCCGCGCGGCAAATCGGTCGGCTCGAGGATTTCGTCGCGGTAGAGGTTCGTGACCGGCACTTCGGCGGTGGGAATGAGATACATCCCTTCCTCCTGCAGGCCGTACATGTCCTCTTCGAACTTGGGTAGCTGGCCCGTGCCCGTCATGGAGGCGCGATTCACAACCAGCGGCACCCAGCACTCCTCGTACCCATGCTCGGTGGTGTGAATATCGAGCATCATGTTCATCAGCGAGCGCACCAGACGCGCACCGGCGCCGCGATACACGATGAACCCCGATCCGCTGATCTTCGCACCACGCGGCAGGTCGAGCACACCGAGCTGCGCCCCCTTGTCCCAGTGCGGCACGAGGGACGCACCATCTTCACGTGGCGTGCCCCAGCTCGACACGACCCGGTTATGGGTCTCGTCGCCTTCCGGCACTTCGGGCAGTGTGATGTTCGGCAGTTCGAACAGCATGGCCTGCACGGCTGCGTCGGCTTCGTTGCGGCGCTGCTCGAGTGCCGTGATCTGCTCACCGATGCTGCGTCCTTCCGCGATCAGCGCGGTGGCGTCTTCCCCGGCCTTCCGACGCTGCGCCACCTCCTGCGTGACCTTGTTGCGGCGGGCCTGCTTGGACTCGAGTTCGGTGATGGCACTGCGACGCGCCTGCTCGAGCGACTCGGCCCTGTCCAGCAGGTCGCCGAGTTCGTTCAGCTTGCCTCGACGGCGCATTCCCTCGCGCAACACGTCGAGCTGGTCACGCAACAGGCGAATATCGTGCATGGTGTGTCGTGAGTCCTGAGAGTCAGTTGCTGGGGAGACCTTCGGTCAGGTTCCGATAACCGCAGTTCCGGTTGACCAGCGAGCGGACAACGATGCGGCGCTGCGATGCGATGATGCTGTCGACGACGACCTTCGCGTAGTACGGATCCCCGTACACGCAGCCGGAATTGCTCAGGCGCACCAGTACGGTTTCACCAACACTGGCCACCAGCGTCGAGTCATTCACGTAGCCGCGATCCGGGGCACGATTCATACTCGCGAATGCCACAGTGGACCGCTGCAGGCCGACTGGGGGAGTTCCGGACGGATACGCCGGAGGGAATGGCACCAGTACCCGTACCGGCAACAGCGAAACCTTACCGTCGGCAGTCAAGTCGAACGCGATGTCGAAGTTCGGTGCACCGTTGGACAGAACCTGCGGCCGTTCAAGGGACTCGGTGCTGAAACTATAGGCCGCCGGCAACGTGCCAGAAGCTCCGGTCATCGAGTACACCGAATAAGTCCGGACCGTGTTGTCGATGGATGCCGGCGAGAGCAGGTTGTTGCCGCCGCCACAGGCAGCTGCGAGCACAGGCGCTGCCAGGGCCGCCAACGAGAGGGCCGGAAACGACAGGGCGCGCCGAGCAAGGCGGGGCGCGCCGGACAGACGAGCGAACAGGGTCTTCCCCATGGCTGTTACCAGAATTTGCGTCAGGACCACGACGTCGGAGGTTACCGCCCAACTCATGCTGGGGCAAGCGCTTGACGCCCCTCGGCCGGGCGTGGGATCGCTTGACTTCACCCGCTGGGCTACGCAGCGTACGAGCATGGCCACCATACGTGATCTCGTGACCGCGCTCCGGCGCCGCGACGGCGTCGATGCTGCTGTCGTCCTTGGTCGGGACGGCTTGCTGATCGACGGGACCACCAGCAGCGCGCTCGACCCCGAAGGCCTGGCGGCACACGTGCCACCCATGGCCCTGTCGGCTGTGGAAATGGGGCTCGCCGCCCAGCGCGGGGATTTTGGCCTCATGGTGCTGGAATACTCCCGCGGTTCGGTGGTGGTGACATCGCTGTCGTCGGATGCGTACCTGCTGGTGTTGCTGCAGCCCGAGGCCAATCTGGCCACGCTGCTGTACGAACTGCGCCGTCACCGCGCGCAGCTGTCGGCACTCGTCTGAACGCCGCACCGGGACCGCACCGGGACCGGCCATGAGCGGCCAGTCACCCGTGACCGTGCTGGTGGTCGATGATGAGCCCCACATCGGGCGCATCATTCGGACCCGCCTGGAGCAGGACGGTTTCCGTGTCCTGCTGGCCGAGCATGGCCCGGAAGCATTGGCCCTGCTGCAGGCTGAGCCCGACGTGGCGTTACTCGTCCTCGACCTGATGCTGCCCGGTATGTCCGGCATCGATGTGCTGCGCACCGTGCGTGAAGACACGCGATGGGCCGCGCTCCCCTGCATCGTGCTCACGGCCGCCGGGCAGGATGCCCAGCTTCGCGATGCGGAGTCGTTGGGCGCGGCAGAGATCATGACGAAGCCCTTCAGCCCTCGCGGTCTCCTGGGACGGGTGCGCCGATACACTGGACGTGACGCAGCGCCTCGCGAGGCGTCCGCAGGAGAGTTCCCGCCGGGCGGCAGCCCGACGATCGGAGCGGAAGCCACGGATGGCTCCCGCCCTTCCCTTCCCTGATGTGCACATGACCCGTTGGAATGTGGTGCTCGCTGGCGGCATCGGCTCACGATTCTGGCCGTTGTCCACGCCGGCGCGTCCCAAGCAGCTGCTGCCTCTGGTGAGCGACGCGCCGATGCTGCGCGACACCCTTGACCGCCTCCGGCCCTCGGCGCCGCCCGAGCGTACTCTCGTGCTGACCAACGCCGAGCTCCGGGATGCGATCCTTGCCCTCGAGCCGACGCTACCGCCTGAAAACGTCATCGCCGAGCCGCGACCGGCTGGCACCTGCGCCGCATTGGCCTGGGCGGCCTCGCTGATCGCGCAACGCGACGGGGCTGACGCGGTCATGGTGTGCACCCACGCGGATTGGGCCATTGGCGATGTGCCGCGCTTTCGCGAAACGCTGGACCTCGCAGCGGATACCGCCGCGGTCACGCATGCGTTGGTGACGGTAGGCATCGTGCCGTCGCGGCCCGACACGGGCTTCGGGTACATCCAGCCCGGTGATGCGCTGCCCTCCATGCAGGGGGTGCCATCCACCGTGCGGCGGGTTGCGCGCTTCGTGGAGAAGCCCAACGAGGAGCGCGCCACCCGCATGGTCGCTGATGGGTTTCTCTGGAACTCCGGTATCTTCGCGTGGCGTGTCGGCGATCTGCTCGACGAGATCGCGGCGCACACGCCGGAAGTGCATCCAGCATTGGTGGCCGCAGGCGGAGACCTGACGGTGTTTTTCTCGCAGGTCAAGTCAATCGCCATCGATGTTGGGGTGCTGGAACGCAGCGATCGCGTGTTGGTGCTCTCCGGCGATTTTGGATGGGACGATGTCGGCACCTGGGCGGCGCTTCACCGTGTGCGCGCGCATGACGAGCAGGACAACGCGATGTCGGGACCATCTTACGCCCTGGCGTCCTCCGGTAACGTGGTCCACGCCGACGCGACCCAGGTGGTGCTCTACGGCGTGCACGATCTGGTGGTGGTCGCGCGAGAGGGCCTCGTGATGGTGACAACGCGTGAGCACGCAGCCAATCTCAAGACGCTGCTCGACGCAATGCCTGCAGGTGTACGCGAGCCGTGATCGTCCTGTACGATGACGCCGAGGCGCGACGCTTCGAACCCTTTACGGCCACCAGGCCGCTCTGTGAGATGCGTGCGGGCGCGCTACTGGTGCGCGAGCGCTGGCAGCTGGTACTCGGCGCTTCGTCATCCGGATTTGTCGCGGCACCGCATCTCGATGGCTTCGCGGAGTTCGACGCTCCGCCCGCGCTGATCGAAGAGATTCCCGCAGGGACCTGGCTCGTGAACTCCCGAGCCATTCCCACGATCAACACAGCGCCAACTGGTGACGTGCTGCGCATCGGCGATCGGGTGGCGGCGGTGCGCCTGACGGCGACTCTGTCGGTAGCTGCCTGGCGGAGCGGGAAGCCATCGCTCGAGTCGATTGCATCGGCACCGGCCGTAGCGATCGAAGGGCGATGGATGAACGAAGTGTGGGATCTGGTCGACTCTCTGGTCGAGCAGCTCAATAGCGACATTCCACGTCTCGCTCAGCGCTGGTCGCTGGACAGTCTGGCACCCGACGTATCGACGATTCTGGGCCAGCACCCCGTTTTCGTGGAATCCGGCGCGACAATTGAACCGATGTGTGTGTTCGATGTGACGGCCGGACCAGTGCTCGTGCGTCGCGGTGCCACTGTGCAGGCCTTCACGCGCGTGGTGGGTCCATGTTATGTCGGTGTGGACAGCAGCGTGACCACCGATCGAGTCGCCGCATCGTCCATCGGGGACGTGTGCCGCGTGCATGGCGAACTGTCCACGTCCATCCTCATTGGCCACGCGAACAAGGGGCATGATGGATTCGTGGGCCACTCCATCCTCGGGCGGTGGGTGAACCTGGGTGCGGGCACGATCACCAGCAATCTCAAGAACACGTACGGCACCGTGTCGCTGTGGACGCCTGACGGCGTGCGGGACACAGGGCTCCAGTTCCTGGGCACACTGTTCGGAGATCACGCCAAATCAGGCATCGGCCTGCGGCTCACCACCGGCTGTGTGATTGGCGCAGGCGCCAACGTGTACGATCGCATGCCGCCGAAGGCGGTGGCGCCCTTTTCGTGGGGAGGTGGAGCGCCCTACACCACGTTTGCCGTCGACAAGTTCCTCGACATGGCGGGCCGCATGATGGCACGGCGGCATGTGGACCTCAGCGCCTCCGCCCGTGCGTGGTGGGAGCAGGTCCATGCAGCGGGTGTCACCGACCCACGCTGGCCGCGGGACTGAAACTCCCCTACACTGTTGGGATCATGGTGCGTATCACCGTTCTCGGCAGCGGCAGTCGTGGCAACGCGATTCTGATAGACGGCAGCGAAGGCAGCGTGCTGGTCGACGCCGGCTTCAGCGCGCGCACCGTCGCGCAGCGCCTGCAGGCCGCGGGACGGCAGCCGGAGTCCGTGAATGCCCTGCTGCTCACGCATGAACATGTAGACCACGCCAGCGGCGCCACGGTGTGCTCGTCTCGCTGGGGATGGCCGGTGTTGGCTTCGGCGCGTACGCTCACGGCGCTGGGCGAGATGGCCGGTGGGGCTCCGGACATCACGCAGGCGTTCGAGGCCGAGGCCCCCACGCAGGTGGCCGGGTTTTCCGTGGAGCATCATGCCCTGCCACACGATGCTGCGGACTGCCGTGCATTGGTGTTGACCGACACGCGCAGCGGCGCCCGTGTGGGCGTGGTGCTCGATGCAGGCCATGTGCCCGACACGTTGCCGGCCTTCCTGTCGCAGCTCGATCTGCTGGTGCTCGAGTCGAATCACGACACCTCCATGCTGGCGAACGGACCATACCCTCGTGCGCTCAAGGCACGCATTCGCGGCGGCAGTGGTCATCTGTCCAACACGACGTCGGCGATGCTGGCTGCCGAGTGCGCGCATCGCGGATTGCGTGGGGTATTGCTCGCCCATCTGTCCGAAACGAACAATTCGCCCGACATCGCCGTCGCAACGGCGCGTGATGTGTTGCGCCGCGCGGGTTGGCACAGTGAGGCGCTCTGGGCGTGTCCTCAGCGTGAGCCGATGCCTCCGGTAGACCTCAGCGGTCCGCGAGCCGCGTGGCACGGTATCCCGCGCGCGACGCAACTGGCGTTGTTCTAGTACACCGCGTTGTGACAAACAGAAACGGGCGCCCCTCGAAGGAGCGCCCGTTCTTTGTGTCCTACCGCAGTACCGGGAGCGCGACCCCCAAAGCCGAAACCCGCGCCCCTACGACTGCCTCTTAGTACATGCCGCCCATGCCCGGGCCGCCAGCCGGCGCGGCCGGCTTGTCTTCCTTCTTCTCGACGATGAGCGCTTCGGTCGTGAGCAACAGACCGGCGATCGAGGCCGAGTTCTGGAGGGCGGTACGCGTGACCTTGGTCGGGTCGATGACGCCGGCCTGCACGAGATCTTCGTACGTGTCGGTCAACGCGTTGTACCCGAAGCTCGTCTCCTTGGCCGTGCGGATCTTCTCGATCACGATGGAGCCTTCGCCGCCAGCGTTCTGCACGATCATGCGAAGCGGCTCTTCGATGGCGCGACGGATGATGTCGACGCCGATCTGCTCGTCACGGTCGGCCAGCTTGATGTCCTTGAGCACGTGCTGCGCACGCACCAAGGCCACACCGCCGCCCGGGACGATGCCTTCTTCGACGGCGGCACGCGTGGCGTGCAGCGCGTCTTCGACACGAGCCTTCTTCTCCTTCATTTCGGCTTCCGTCGCGGCGCCGACGTTGATCACGGCCACACCACCGGCCAGCTTCGCGAGACGCTCCTGGAGCTTCTCACGATCGTAGTCCGAGGTGCTCTTGTCGATGGCACCACGGATCTCACGCACGCGGCCTTCGATGTCCTTCTGCTCACCGGCGCCGTCGATGATCGTCGTGTTGTCCTTGTCGATCACGATGCGCTTGGCCGAACCGAGGTCGGTGAGGACCGCGTTTTCGAGCTTGAAGCCGACTTCGTCGGAGATGACCTGACCCTTGGTCAACGTCGCGATGTCCTGCAGCATCGCCTTGCGGCGATCGCCGAAGCCCGGGGCCTTCACGGCGCAGATGCGCAGCGTGCCACGCAGCTTGTTCACGACGAGCGTGGCGAGAGCTTCGCCTTCGACGTCTTCCGCGATGATGAGCAGGGGCTTGCCGAGCTGCGCGACCTTTTCGAGGGCCGGCAGCAGGTCCTTCATGGCCGAGATCTTCTTGTCGTGAATCAGGATGAGCGCGTTCTCGAGAACGGCTTCCATCTTTTCCGGATCCGTGACGAAGTACGGCGAGAGGTAGCCGCGGTCGAACTGCATACCGTCGACCGTCTCCAGCGTCGTCTCGAGGCCCTTGGCCTCTTCCACCGTGATCACGCCATCCTTGCCGACCTTCTCCATCGCTTCCGCGATCAGGTTGCCGATCTCGGGATCGTTGTTCGCCGAGATGGTGCCGACCTGCGCGATTTCCTTCTTGCCGCTCGTCGGGACAGAGATCTTCTTGAGCTCCTCGACGATGCCGGCCACGGCCTTCTCGATGCCGCGCTTGAGCGCCATCGGGTTGGAACCGGCCGTCACGTTCTTGAGGCCTTCACGGAAGATCGCCTGGGCGAGCACCGTGGCCGTCGTCGTGCCGTCGCCGGCGAGGTCCGACGTCTTGGTCGCGACTTCCTTCACCATCTGCGCGCCCATGTTCTCGATCGGATCGGACAATTCGATTTCCTTCGCGACCGTCACACCGTCCTTCGTGACCGTCGGGGCGCCGAACTTCTTGTCGATGACGACATTGCGACCCTTCGGGCCGAGCGTGACCTTCACCGCTTCGGCGAGTTGATCGACGCCGCGCTTCAGAGCCGCGCGCGCTTCAACGTTGAAATGCAGTTCTTTGGCTGCCATGGTAGCTGATTGCGGTTAAGGGGCGGTTCAGTTGATCACGGCGAGAACATCCGACTCACGCAGGATGAGGAGCGCCTCACCCTCGATCGTGACTTCGGTGCCGCTGTACTTCCCGTAGAGGATCTTGTCGCCGACCTTCACGTCCATCGGAACGCGGGTCTCCTTTTCAAAGCGGCCCGGGCCGACGGCGACAACGGTACCCTGCTGGGGCTTTTCCTTCGCCGTATCGGGGATGTACAGCCCACCGCGCATCTGCTCCGCTTCTTCGAGCGGCTTCACGACAACGCGATCAGCGAGTGGCGCCACCTTCTGGTTGGCCATAGCTACTGGTCTCCTGCGAGGTGCAAGGGGATCAACAAAGAATGACAGAGATGTGTTAGCACTCACACTCAGTGAGTGCCAGCACCAATAACTTACCCGGGTCGCAGGCGGTCGTCAAGACCGGGCAGTTCGCCGTAAGTCACTACCAAACAACAACTTAGCGACAGCCACAGTGGCAGACGCGTACTGGAATTCGCGTCTGCGCGGCAGCACGCAGTTGGGGTTGCTGCACTTTTGGCAGCTTGGGTGACCTGCAATACGCGGGCGGCCCTTGGATGCATGCACCATCTATACCAATGGGGCTGAGGTGGTTCGCTAGGCAAAGACCAACGAGCCGCTGTTCACCTCGTGCACGACGTCGCGTTCGTCGCGAATGAGCACGGCGCCGGTCGATGAGATGCCGCACACCACGCCAGCCACTGGCGCCGACACCACGCGATCACGCGCCAGATCACGGGCGTCCCACGCCGTCCTTTCCGCATCAGACAACGGCCCGCGACATTGCGCGGCGGCGCGCATCGCACGGGCCACCATGATCAACAGGTCATCGCGGCTGATGTCCTCGCGAACGTGCGCTGCCTGCTGAAACTGCACCGGCACGCGGCGATTGATTCCCACGCCGATCGCCGCCCATTCCGGCCGACCGTCGCGCCAACGCGCTTCGATGAGAATGCCCGCCAGCTTGCGGTCGCCGACGTACAGATCGTTGGGCCACTTGAGCTGCACCGCCCCGTCCACCAATGGCGCCAGCGCCTCTGCCAACCCGAGACCGATGCGCAACGACAAGACGTCGAGCGCGCGCACATCGGTGGGGCGTTCGAGCAGTGTGAACCAAAGTCCGGCATCGGGCTCGGACTGCCAGGTGCGGCCGCCGCGTCCACGCCCCTGCTCCTGTCGTGAAGCCAACACCGCCGTTCCACTGGGGGCGCCGGCCAACGCGTGGCTATGCGCGACGTCCATGGTGGACGAGACCGACTCGTGATAGTCCAACGCAACGAGGCCGGCAGCGGCGATGACCGCTTCGGCCGGTGGGGTCGCCATGCTCTCAGGCCCGCGAAGCCAGCGTCGCGAACACCACGATGCCGAGCAGCACACGATAGATGGCAAACACTCCGAAGCTGTGGCGCGCGACGTAGCGCAGCAGCACCGAAATCGCCAACCAGCTACTCACCGCGGCGGCCGCCACACCAGCCAGCAACGGCAGGGATGCCCCATGTTCCCGGAGTGCATCCGGCATCTTCACGATCACCGCCGCCGCCGTGATCGGCATGCTCATGAGAAAGCTGAAGCGCGCCACACTGGGCCGATCGATCTGGAGCAAGCGACCGGCTGTCATGGTGGACCCGGACCGCGAGACCCCCGGCACCAGCGCCAGCACCTGCGCGCAGCCGACGATGATGGCGTCACGCAGCGTGATCTCTTCGAGCACGCGGGCCCGGGCACTCCAGCGGTCCACCGCCCAGAGCAGCACGCCCATGACAATCAGTGATGTCGCAATGACGGCCGGCGAACGAAACGTGGTCTCGGCGAGATCGTTGAGCAGCAGCCCGCCAATACCACCGGGGATGGTGGCAACAATGAGATAGAGCACACGACGGTCATGCACCGACTCGACCCGACGCGTCGTGGCAATGCGCCATGCACTGGCAATCATCTCCACCCACTCATGACGGAAGTACCACACGAGCGCGAGCAGCGTGCCGAGATGCAGTGCCACATCGAAGGCGAGCCCCGGGTCGGACCAGCCGAGGAAATACGGCGTGAGCGCGAGGTGGGCCGAACTGGAAACTGGCAACGGTTCGGTGATGCCCTGCACGATGCCCAGCACAATGGCTTGCCACACGGTCATGTCGAGAGGGTCCGCTCGTAGAGGGATTCATACTGCGCCACGATGGCATCTTCACTGAACCGGCGTCGTGCATCCGCAGCACCGGCGTCACTCATCGCCTGCCAACGCGTCGGATCGGAGAGCAACTGAATACCCGCGGCCGCCATGCCCTCGACATCGCCCACGGGGCGCAGGTAGCCGGTGACGCCATCCGTCACGACTTCGGGAAGCCCGCCGGCGTGCGCCCCGATGACGGGCACACCGCTCGCCAACGCCTCGAGAGCGCTGAGTCCAAATGATTCCTTGTCGCTCGTGAGCAGGAACAAGTCCGCACCGGCGAGGAGTGGTGCTATGGGATCGATCTTGCCGAGGAACATCACCGCGTCGGCGACCCCGAGTTCGCGGGCTTCCGCTTCGGCCTCAACGCGCTCAGGCCCATCGCCCACCATCACCAGTACCGACGGGACCTCGCGTGTGATGCGGGCAAAAGTCCGCACGATATCACGCACCCGCTTCACCGGACGGAAGTTGGAGATGTGCATGATGACCTTGCGGCCAGCTATTGCCTCGGCAGGAACGGGAAACACGTGGCGTGAGCGGTCGAACTCGACGGGGTCGATGAAGTTGGGAATGACACCGACATTGCACCCGGTGCATCCGAAGGCGCGGTACGTCTCCTCCCGCAGGTACTGCGATACCGCGGTGACCTCGTGGGACTTCTCGATGGAAAACTTGGTGATCGAGAAGAACGAGCGCTCCTGTCCGACGATGGTGATGTCGGTACCATGCAGCGTGGTCACCACCTTCACGTCTCGGCCTTCCTCGCGCAGCATCGACCGGGCGATCCAGGCGCTCGTCGCGTGCGGGATGGCGTAGTGACAGTGGAGGATGTCGAGCTGGTGGTCGCGCACGACCTCGTGCATGCGCACTGCGAGCGCCAGGTCGTACGGCGGATACTCGAACAGCGGATAGCGACCGACATCCACCTCATGAAACCAGACCCGCGGCAAAAAACTCGGTAGCCGGAACGGTTGTTGGTACGTGATGAAGTGCACGTGATGACCGCGCGCAGCGAGCGCGATACCAAGTTCGGTGGCCACCGCGCCCGATCCACCGTACGTGGGATAGCAGGTGATGCCAATCTTCATGACCGTGTCCCATCAGCGGCACCCATTGGGGCGCCGGCATGTCGTTCTGCAGCAGGTTGTGTTGCGAGAAATCGGTTCTGCGCCGAGTCCCACCAGGCTTGAACCATCGCCATCGCATCGGCCGCATCCGGATTGATGCGGGTGACCGCATCATCCGGCAATTGATGACGGAACCATGTGCGTTGGCGCTTGGCGTATTGCCGGGATTCGATGATGGTGCGCTCAATCGCGTGCGCACGGGTCGACGTGCCGTCCAGCGCCTCGCGGACCGCCCGATAGCCGCAGGCGTTCCACGCAGGCGCATCGGAAGGTACGGTGCCCCGCAAGCGTTCCACTTCCTCGAAGAAACCGTTTCGCACCATCGCGTGCACGCGCGCGGCAATGCGATCGGCGAGCACCGGCCCCGGGTCGACGACGAGATAGCGCACCGCCCGCGTGGTCCCTGCCCTCGTGTCACCGGCGTGCTCCCGGAACTGGTCGCTCAGTCGACGACCGGTGAGCAGCACGGTCTCGATGGCGCGCAGCAATTGCGTGCGCCCCAAATGCGCTCGGTCCGGATCGAGACGGGTGCACCATTGCACGAGTGCGGCCCGGTCGAGGGTTTCGAGCCATGGCGCCAATTGCGCACGGTGTGCGGGGTCGAGGTCGGGCACGGCGTCCAGCGGCTCCACGTAGGCGCGGACGTACAACCCCGTACCTCCGACAACCAACGGCGGTGTACCGCGCGCCCATGCATCATCGGACCAGCCCGCGGCTTCGGTGGCCCACCGGTGGGCGGAGTAGCGCTGCTGAGGCTCGATGACATCCACGCCGTAGTGCGGCACGCGCCGCTGTTCATCGGGGCTGGGCTTGGCGGTGCCGATATCGAACTGCCGGTAGATCTGCCGTGAGTCCGCGCTCAGTATGGCGAGCCCCCGCTGTTCGGCGAGCGACAGCGCGAGCGCCGACTTGCCAGCGGCCGTCGGCCCCACGATGCACATGATGGTGTCGCCGGTGTCCGGCATGTCACTTCCGACCGAAGCGTCGATCGAGTTCATCCCACGACAGTCGCACGATGGTGGATCGCCCGTGCACATCATGCGCCGGCAAGGTCGTCGCAGCCAGGGCCCGATACAGCGACTGCATTTCCCCGGGGGACATCTTGTCTCCCGCCTTGATAGCCGCTTTGCAGGCGAACGTGGCCGCGAGCCGCTCGTGCTTGGCGGCAGCACTCGCACCACGATCACCGATGAGCGCCGCCAGGGTGTCGCGCAGGCAACGTTCCGCATCGAACCGCGGATGTGGCATGGGCACGGACTGCACCAGGAGCGATGTGCCGCCAAAATGATCGATCTCGAACCCGAGGCGCAGAAATGCCTCGCGATGCGCGTCGAACGCGTCCGCTTCCTGCGGTCCAAGGTGCAGTGTCATCGGGAACAGCAGACGCTGAGAGGGCGCTTCACCGCGCTCGAGGACACCCAGAAACTGCTCATACAGCACGCGTTCATGCGCCGAGTGCTGGTCGATGAGCACCACCCCTTCATCATGTTCGAACATGAGGTACGTGCGTCGGAGCTGCACGAGGGGCGGCACGACCAACACGTCGGTCTCCACGGCAGGCGCCGCCATCGGAGCGTCGCTCGCAGGGACCGGCGCAACTCGCTCATCGGCCGAAGGCGATGCCGGTGCGAATGAAGGCGCGGCAAACAGCCCCTCGTGCGCCGGCTCCGCGCGCAGCGTGGACGGCTCCAGTGCGACACTGCCCGTGAGTACCGCGGAACCATCCGTCTCACGTGAGGCCGGGGTCCAACTTTTCCACCCGATCCCGGCAGACGCGTCGAACAAACCGAGTGCGCGACGCACAGCCTCCTCGACCGCGCGCTCGAGTGGCCACCGATCACGAAAGCGTACTTCCGCCTTGGCCGGATGCACGTTCACGTCGACATCACCACCGGGCACATGCACCTGCAGCACCAGCGAGGGGCGCACACCGGCCGGAATGGTGGACCGGTACGCGGCCTCGGCCGCCCGAATGAGACCGTGATCGCGAACGACGCGGCCATTCACGATGAGCAGCACGCGCCGGGTGGCCGTGCCCACGTCAGCGGGGCGCTCGGCGAGTCCCGAGACATGCACCACACCCTGCACGTCATCCACGTCGACAAAGCGCTGCACGTCCGCTGCGCCCCACAGTGCCGCCAGTCGCGCACGCAACGTGGGAACCGCAGGCCAGTCGAGCGCGACGCGCCCATCGTGGCGCACCGTGAAGTGCACGTCGCGCCGCAGAACGCCAATGGCCTGCATGGCCTCGACGATCCCTCGCCACTCTGAGCGCGCGCTGCGCATGAATTTGAGCCGCGCCGGCGTGTTGTGAAACAGGCGGTGCACGGAGACGGTCGTGCCGCGACGACGCGCCACAGGCGCGGTATCCATCAGCGCACCACCGTTGACGCGCACCAGCGTGCCCGCACCGTCTTCGGCTGAAGTCTCGATGTGCAGTTCCGACACCGAGGCGATGGCGGGTAACGCTTCGCCGCGAAAGCCGAAGCTGCGCACGCCGACCAGTTGTTCCGCCGATGTGATCTTGGAGGTGGCATGCCGAGACAACGCGAGCTGCGCGTCAGCGGCGTCCATCCCACTGCCGTTGTCGGCAATGCGGACCAGTGTGCGGCCGCCTTCTTCGATCGTGATGTCCACCGAGGTGGCGCCCGCGTCGAGCGCGTTCTCCACCAGTTCCTTCACGACGGATGCCGGGCGTTCGACGACTTCACCGGCAGCAATCTGATCGGCAACAGCACTGGGAAGGATGGCGATTCGCGACATCCTGAATGCTATCGAGCGGTGGCGTTGGGGACGAGTAGTGAGAGCCGTTCGGCGGGTACCCAACCGAACCGTCCATCAGCATGCTCCACGCGGGCCCACTGCTCCTGCACGGCAGCCAGGCGCACGATGTCGCCCGTTGCGAGTCCGCCGGCCGTGTTGGCATCGGACGCGGGCTGCACGCGCATGGCTTCCGGACGACGAACCACCGCAAGTCCTTGCGGATCGAGCGCTCGGGAGCCCCACCAGCCACTGACTGCCAGTGCTGCGGCCACCAGCATCAGCGCACCGCCCACCGACACGCGCATCAGCCCACGATCTGAGACGGTGGTACGTGACCATGCGACAATGAGCACTGCGGCACCAAGCACCCATAGCACGGAAGCCGTCGTGAAGAGCGGGTACACCGGCACCATCGGCACTTCCGCGATGCCGCCGCGCGCACCCGGTGGGAGCAGCGCCAGTCGCTCCTGTACGTCCGCCGAAATGGGCTCGAGTCGTGCAGCACGCTGCCAGGCAATCACGGCACTCACCGTGTCACCGGCGGACCATGCGGCGGCGCCCCAGTTGACGAGCAGATCCACGTCACGGGGCCGCTGCGCCACGACTTCCGCAAATCGTTCAGATGCCGCGCCATAGCGCCGCGCTTCATAGGCCGCGGTGGCCTCGCGCACGACGAGTGCCACATCCGTTCCGGACGCCGGAGCGGGCTGCGCGATGAGATGCGCCACGGGCGCGCCCAACCCCACTGCCAGCGCCAAGAACAGCAGTCCTGTCCGGGAGGCTCCGGTAGAACCGCCGGACGCCCCGCGACGACGCCACAGGCGAACGCGCCCATTGGCGACCGCCTCGGCTGCCACAAGTTCGGCCGCCTTCTCAGCGTGTGATCGCAGGGCGCTGCCTGTATCCGAAGATCGATGCATGCTGTCACCAAATCCCTCAGCAGCGAGGGCATCCAACACGGAGAGCACTTCACGCGTGGAGGCCCGCGTCACCCCGCGTCGGCGCAGCACCCGTTCCACATCCGCACGCACCACGAGCGCATTGGGCGGCACACCAAGACGAGTGGCAAGCTGTTGCAGCAGCGTGCGTCGAAGATCGCGCGCCACAGCGCCGGGCGATCCATCCTGCTCGTCGGCGACCCGTGCGACAACGACGGCGACCGGGGATATCTCGTCGCGATGTTCGAGGCGATGGCGACGCCACCATGCACCGAACGCCAACAAGACAGCCCCTCCCCACACCCCCAGCAAGCCGAGGCGCCATCCCACCGGTACATCGTATCCGGCGCGACGCTCCTCCACCTGCCAACTGCGCAGTGGCAGGCTGGTGCTCTCATCGTTGCCCGTACTCGCAGCCAATGACCCATCGGCCACCTGCACATCAGCCGGTGTCGACTCTGCCCATTCGTAGGCTGCGCGATACGGGTTGAAGTAGCTGTATCGAATAACCGGCAATACCACTGCGCCAGGCCGCGTCGGCGTGAGGATGAAATCGAATTCCTTCATGCCGCGAACCAACGCACCCGATGAATCGATCTGCACCCGCTCACTGCCAGCAACCACGGAGGCCCACGGCAATTCCACGGTCGGGCGCGGCAACAGCTTCACGTTGCCCGTGCCCTCCAGGCGAATCGTGAGCATGAGCGGATCCCCGACCCGCGCCGCCGTCGCATCGAATCGAGCTCGGGCCTCGAGCACACCAACCGCCCCGGAGAAATCCGTCGGTCGGCCTTCTTCCGGCAAGGGCATCACGACCAGTTGTGCACTTTCCGCGTGCACCACATTGCGTTCTTCCCGACTGAAATAGCTCGAGGACTGCGACAGGAAGTACGTGAGCTGCGGCGACGGCACCATCAGTCGACCCGGCGCAATGCCGAACAACGCACGTTGAAACACGTGGGCCTCGTACTGCCTTCCCGAGTACTCGCGCGCCGGCACCCGCCGCGGGGTGCCCAGTTCGTAGGAAAGCAATCCTCGCAGTTCCGGCGGGCGGAACTCCGGGTCCCGGCGCAACCGCGAGCGCGCATCTGCGCTCAGCAGCACCGCCACCTGGTAGGTGACCTGCTGGCCGACATACACCGTATCCGGAAACGCGGCAGCATGAAAGTCGATGGCCCGTGACGCATTCACACGCACCCGATCGAGCACCGCGGTGGGTGACGGCTGCGCCACCGCACGGGTTGGCGTGAGCATCAGCATCAGCATTGCCAAGGACAATGTGACGTTGCACGCGGCGAGGACGATCGCACGAAGCCGCATCACCAGTCCTTACCACCCGGTGGCGTGCGACTCTGGCGTTGCTTGCGTCCCTGCACATCACGTTCTTCGCGCGCGGCGCTGTTCAGCAGTGCTTCGGCTTGCTTCTGGTCGAGACCACCTTCGCCCTGGGGCTGCGGTTGTTCATTCTGGTCGTTGTTGCCACCGCCGCCGCCACCACCACCGCCACCCTGCGGCGGCGTTTGTCGAAGCGCGAGCTCGTAGTTCCACTTACCGTCGGGGTAGTCTGACCGATCGGTAAGCAGCGCGCGATACGCGGCGCGTGCGTCGCCGAGTCGGCGATCGCCCTCGGGATTCCCGGGCGTGCGCCCCATGATCAGGGCGGCGAGTCCGGCATTGAAGCGAGCACGGAATCGCACTTCGCCGTCAGCCGCGCGCCGCACCATCTCCAGTCGCTCCGATGCTTCCGGCAGGGAGTCCGTTGCGATGAGAGTGGTGCCGAGGTTGTAGGCGGTGACCATGGTGGTATCGCCCCGAGCGACCATCTCGCGATACGCGCGCAGCGCGGCAGGCACATTGCCCTCGGCAAAGAGGGCAGCCGGATCGGGAGTCTGGCCGCATGAGCCCAGCATACCGGGGAGGACCACCATCATGGCCAGCGCAGCCACGGTATTGGCATTGGCGATCTCGGGCCGACGCACCGATCCGCCGCCTCGGCGCACGAGTCGCCACGAATCCCACGCCAGCAACCCCAATGCCGGCACCAGGAACCACAGGAATCGTGGGACATGATCTTCACGCGTATCCACTGCGCGGCGCGCGGTGCGCAGGGACCGCAAGGCTCCACGGATACGGGATGCCTTGTCCGATGCCTCGGCGGGGATGAAGGTGCCATTGGCAGACTTGGCTGCCTGTTCGAGCAGGTCGGGCGAATAGCGCGTCACGACGATCTGACCGTTCTCATCACGCTTCTGCTGCACATTCGTACCTTCTCGCACCGGGATGGTGGTGCCTTCACGCGTGCCAAAGCCCACAGTCACCACACTGATGCCCTTGCTACCGGCCTCCGACGCAGCGGATTCGATATCTTCGGCCGAATCGAAGGATTCGCCGTCGCTGAGCAACACCAGCGCACGATCAGCGCTGCCATCACTCGCCAGCAGCAGCTCACTGCCCTGGCGGATTGCACGCGAGAGTGAACTGCCTGCCTGCCCGACCACGCCCGGATCGAGATTGTCGAGGAACAGTTCGAGCGCGCCGTCGTCACCCGTGAGCGGAGTGAGGATGTAGCTGCGCCCCGCGAACGCGATGAGCGCCACGCGGTCGGCCGGGGACATCGCGCGCAGGCGACGCACCTCCTGCTTGACGCGTTCCAATCGCGAGGGGCGTTCATCCGGTGCCAACATCGACAAGGAGGCATCGATGGCAATGGCCATGTCGATGCCCCGTGAACTCATCGGTCCGCGGGCAAGTCCCCATCGTGGCCCGGACAGAGCGAGCCCGATGAGCCCCGCCACAAACATCAGACGAATGGTGCGCCGCGAGGCCTCCGCGTCCTGTGACACCACCAGTCTCGCCAATGCCGTCAGCGACGCATAGCGCGCCAGGCGCTGCGTGCGACGCTCGCGCCGCTGACGTCGCAGCCACCACACCATGAATGGCAGCGCAATGGCCAACAGCAGCAGCCACGGCGCATCGAAGATGAGCGGTGGCAGGTTGGGGAGTGCGATGGTCATGGCAGGATGCCCCGCCGTGCGCGCAACACCAACTCGAATACCAGCGCGCCAAGTCCGATGAGCAGCGGCCAGCGAAAACGTTCGGTGTAACGGATGTAGGCGCGCGCCTCCACCGCCGAACGCTCGAGACGGTCGATCTGTTCGTAGATACTTTGCAGCGCGGCCGCGTCCTTGGCGCGGAAATAGCGACCGCCGGTACTGTTCGCGATCTCTGTGAGCAATGCCTCGTCGATCTTGACGGGCCGGTTCTCATACCGAAGGCCGAAGAGGCCACGGCCGACCGGTACCGCAGCCATGCCATCGGTGCCCACGCCGATGGTGTAGATGCGGATCCCGAACGTGCCGGCGGCCTGCGCCGCGGTGCGCGGATCGATGGCACCGCGATTGTTCTCTCCGTCGGTGAGCAGCACCATCACACGGGAGCGACCCGGTGAATTGCGAAGCCGGTTCGCTGCGGTGGCGATGGCGGTACCGATCGCCGTGCCGTCCTCGAGTTGCCCCACCTGCAGGTTGTCGATCGCGGCGAGCACCACGGGATAGTCGGTGGTGAGCGGCACCTGTGTGAGCGCCTCACCGGAAAAGGCGACCAACCCCACTCGATCGCTCTTTCTTCCCATCACGAAGCGCTTGACCTTGTCCTTGGCCACTTCCATGCGGTTCTGCGGCTGGAAGTCTTCCGCCAGCATGGAACTCGAGATATCGACCGTGAGCGCGATATCGATACCATCACTGGACACACGTTCGGCGCGCGCGCCGGAGCGCGGCTGCGCCACCGCGACAATGAGACCAGCCAGGGCGAGTGCACGGAGCCATGGCAGCCACCGCACCCATGCGATGCGAGGCAGCGGCCCCTTCGCCAGCAAGCCCGCTCGCGAGAACGTGATGGTGCGCTGGGTCGCCTCGCGACGCCACCACCACCACAGCCACACGGGAATGGCCAACAGCAACAGCAGCACTTCGGGGTGTGAGAAGTTCATGCCAAACAACGACACGACGGTGGAGCGTGCACTCCACCATTCACCCGAGCGAATCGCGTCGATCCATTCCTGCACGCTGAGCATCAGCGAGCCCCCGACTTGGGACGCCGCGACTCACGACGGGCGCGTTCCTCGATCTCCTGGCGTTCTTTTTCCGCGGCGGCCACCGCCGCGGCCTTCGCCGCTTCTTCAGCGGCGCGGCGCTCGCGGTCCACACGTTCGATGTGCTCGACGATGGCCCGTGCCTCACCACCAATCTCACGCGCACGCGGCGGCGAAATGCGGCGTGCCGCGAACTTCACACCATCAGCATCGGCAAGCAGCGAAACGAGGCGATCCCGTGGCACGCGCGGATCATCAACGGCGGCCACCAGCAACTCCGCGCTCGTCTGCGAGAGCTCAGCGCCCGGGATACGCACGGCGACGAACAAACGGAGCACATCCACCGCCAGCGCCACATACCGCCCGCTCTCGCCTGCCTCAGCGAGCTGCAGGCGATCGAGTCGGTCGAACTCGTGCATGGCGCGTGCGTAGGCATCGAGCGGCGTGGCCGTCACCGCGGCCGCCTTACGGCGGCGCAGACGGCGCCACAGCCACCAGAGCAGGCCAAGGCCCGCGATAACCAGCAACGCCGGCCACCAGCGCTGCCACCACGGCAAGACCCTGGGGAAGAGATCACGCGCCGGCTTGGGCACATGCAGCGTGGTGTCACCGGGCAGTACACTCTTCACGAAGATGCGCGCATCGGCCAGCGGAACACGCATCGTCACATCGCCAAATCGCACAATCGCGTCCGGCAGTTCGATGGGCAGTGTGCCGATGTTCCACGCACTCAACGAGTACTCCGCCCGTTCGCGTCGCCCGCCGAGTCGTGTGCCTTCGTCGATGACCTTCACCGGCGCGCGCATCGCCACCGTGGCGGCCGTGTCGGCGATCGTGGGCCACTCGATGCGTGCGTCCGCCGGCACCACCACCGTCACGATCAAGGTGAACGGGTCGCCGATTTCGACAGTGTCCGGTCGCACCAGCTTGCCCGCCTGCACTCGAGACCCATTGGGCGTGCCGAGGAGTACCACGGACGAATCAGGCTGGCGCGTCCCGTTGCCAGTTGGTACCGATTGTGCACCGGCAGCCACGCCCATGAACGCGCACACCAACGCCGCGCTCCGCAGCGGGAAAAAGCCCCGTGTCATTCGTGACATCAGCGAATCACCGGGGCGCCGCAGTGGGCTGCTGGAGCGCGGCGTCGCCGAGGGCACCACGTGGCCCCGTGCGTACCGCACCGTGCGGCCGGCGGGAGCGCGCGCGGAAGAACGCGAGCAAGGCATCGACATAGCCGTACTCCGTGTGCACCACGATTTCGTCGAGCCCCAGACGGCCAAAGAGCTTGCGACGACTTTCGTCCTCGGCGGCCACACGAGTGGCGAAGGCGCGCCGCACCTGCGGATGCGACGTATCGACCTCCACGATCTCGCCCGTCTCGGGATCTTCCAGACGCGCCGGTCCGATATCGGGCAGTTCGCGCTCGGCGGGATCCTCGAGTGTCACGGCGATGACATCGTGACGCTGTGCGAGACGTGCCAGTGGACGTTCGAGATCGTCGGAGAGGAAGTCGGACGCCAGAAAGATCACCGAGCGATGCGGCAGCAATCGCATCATACGATCGACCATCGCCGTCATGGAGGTGCCGCGTCCCGCCGGCTTCACGGTAAGCAAGTCCCGAATGAGGCGCAGCGCGTGTTTGCGTCCCTTGCGTGCCGGCAAAGCGTGCTCAACACGATCCGAGAACAGCATCAGGCCCACACGATCGTTGTTGCGCACGGCTGCGAGCGACAGCACACCCGCCAGTTCGATCGCGAGGTCATGCTTGAAGCGCGCGCGGGTGCCAAAGCGCGATGATCCCGACAGGTCGATGGCGAGCATGATGGTGAGCTCCCGCTCTTCGACGTATCGCTTGACGAACGGACGGCCCATGCGCGCCGACACATTCCAGTCGATGGCGCGCACTTCGTCGCCCGGCTGGTATTCGCGCACCTCGGCGAACTCCATGCCCTGCCCCTTGAAGAGCGAGCGATACTCCCCGGCGAATCGCGAGTCCACCAGCCGACGCGTTCGCACCTCGATGCGACGCACCTGACGCAGGACATCGGCGGGCGCGATCGCCGTGATGCTCACGGCGCGTTCACCACCGTGAGCAGGCGCTCGACGATCGTATCGCTGGTGACGCCCTCGGCATCGGCCTCGAACGAGGTGAGCACACGGTGGCGCAGCACGTCGGGTGCGATGCTCTTCACGTCGTCGGGTGTCACGAAGGCACGTCCGCGCAGGAAGGCATGGGCACGCGCGGCCTGCCCGAGCGCGATGGTGGCGCGTGGTGAGGCACCGAATTCGATCAGCGGCTTGAGGTCGGGTGCGCCGACTTCGGCCGGGTGGCGCGTGGCGTGCACCAGTTCGACGATGTAGTCGACGATGCGCTCGTCCATGTACAGCTCGGAGATGCGGCGCCGTGCTTCCATCAGTTCTTCCGGTGACGCCACGGCATTCACGGCGATGCTCTCTCCGCCGGCCATGCGGCGCAGGATTTCCTTTTCCTCCGCACGCGTGGGGTAGCCCACCCGCAGCTTCATCATGAAGCGGTCGACCTGCGCTTCCGGCAGCGGATAGGTGCCTTCCTGCTCGATCGGGTTCTGCGTGGCGAGGACGAGGAACGGCTCCGTGAGCCGGTAGGTGGTCCCACCGATCGTGACCTGCTTTTCCTGCATGGCCTCGAGCAGCGCCGCCTGCACCTTGGCCGGCGCACGATTGATTTCGTCGGCCAGGATGATATTCGCGAAGATGGGGCCGTGCTTGACCCGGAACTCCCCGCTGGGCTGATCGAAGATCTGCGTCCCGATGACGTCTGCCGGCAGCAGGTCGGGCGTGAACTGAATGCGCTGAAAGGACGTGCGCACCGTTTCGGCCAGCGTGCGCACGGTGAGCGTCTTGGCGAGGCCCGGCACACCTTCGAGCAGCACATGCCCCCCCGTGAGAAGGCTGATCAGCAGCCGCTCCACCATGTATTCCTGGCCCACGATGCGGCGGGCCACTTCACGCAGCACGCCCTGCACCAGGACCGCATCCTGCGATACGGCGACGCTCGTAGTCAACGCTGGATCCCGTGTCTGAAAGAAGCTGTCATTTGGGGCAGATACCCCGGGCCGCCCGGTCTGCTCCACAGCAAGGGCCCCCGTCTGGAACGACCCAGCGCGGGGCAACCCCATGCAACTACCCCTGACCAATCAGCGCGTCGAGCACCGTGCGTTCGGCATTGGTCAGCGCCCGCGCGGCACCGGACGGCAGCTCGCCCAGACGCACAGGGCCGAACCGCGTGCGCACGAGCCGTTCCACCTCGAGCCCGAGCGCATCGCAGATGCGGCGCACCTCGTGTGTGCGTCCCTCGGTGATGGTGAGCTCGAAGGCCCAGCGCCGGTCACCCAGCGGGTGTGCCGTCACTTCGCTGGGCACCACCAACCCGTCCTCGAGCTTTACGCCGCGTCGCGCCTCACGTGCGGCCCCAACGGCGTCACCCCGCACGGTGGCTACATACGTGCGCTCCACTTCGTGGCTGGGGTGCGTGAGGACATGCGCCGCCGTGCCATCGGTCGTGAGCAACAGGACGCCTTCGGTCATGAAATCGAGGCGACCCACGTACACCAGTCCCGGTGCATCATCGACCAGATCGAACACGGTCGCACGCCCTTCCGGATCCTTGCGGGTGGTCATCACGGCCGCCGGCTTGTGCAGCACGATCCAGCGATGGGTGGTGACCTGCGTAGTGACCGGCACGCCGTCGAGCGTGATGCGATCGCGGGCCGGATCGACCAGTTGACCGATGGCCGCCGTCGCCCCGTTCACCTGCACCCGTCCTTCGGCCACCGCCTTGTCGGCTTCGCGGCGCGAGACGGCACCAGCACGGGCCAAGGCGCGTTGCACGCGCATCGGTCCTTCTTCACGCGCCTTTACTGTGCCACCACTGCGGGTATACGGAGAGGGAGCAGGCTTGGCCCCCTTGCGAGGGCCCTTTCGGCGCGGATCGCCCTTGCCGGCCGGCGCCGCGCCGCGTGGCTCAGCACCACCGCGAGTCACACTGTCCTTCGCGACGACGCTTTTGGCGGGACCCCGAACAGGTCCTTTTGCAGGTCCTTTTGCGGGCCCCCTGACGGGCCGATTGGCCGGCCCGTCAGCCGGTCCTCTTGTGGACCGTTTGGCCGGTCCCTTACCAAATCCCTTGGCCGGGCCACGGGAACCGCCCTTCGATGCGGACGATGCGGACTTTCGTGGTCCGCCTCCACTGCGACGCGGGGGCGTCACTCCGGCACGACCGTGGCGTTACCCGCGCCGCGAAGCGCGATGGCGAGTTCGTCGGCGCGTGGCAGCTCTTCGAGATGTCGCAAGGCAAACTGTTCGAGGAACTGGGGCGTGGTGCCGTACAGCAACGGACGACCGATGCCTTCGCTGCGACCCACGATGTCGATCAGACCGCGTTCGTGCAGCGACTTGAGCACCGAGCCCACTGCGACACCGCGGATCTCTTCGATTTCCGCGCGGCCAATGGGCTGGCGATACGCGACAATAGCCAACGTTTCCAGTGCGGCCGCTGACAGCTTCTGTGGACGCACGGCCACCTGGGCACGCTCGATCGCCTCAGCGAACTCCGCGCGGGTCAGGATCTGCCAGCCACCACCCTGCTCCACGAGTTCGACGCCGTGGCCATCCACATCGTAGTGCTCACGCAGTTCATCGACCGCCGCACTCACCGCGGCCGGACTGGCCTCGGGGTCGAGTGCAGCGAGCGCTTCGAGCGAAATCGGTCGAGCGGCTGCAAACAGTGCCGCTTCAAGCAGCTTCGCTAACGGCGTCACGACGGATCTCCACGGTGGCAAAGGGCTGGTGCTGCGCGATGTGCAGTTCGCCCAACTTCGCCATTTCGAGCAGGGCCAGCAGGACAGACAGGATTTGCCACGGTTCGGCGTCGGCGGCGATGAGGTCCGACCAGCGGCAGTGACGACGCATGGCGATGACCGACCGGATGGACGTCATCGCCCCGGCCACGTCGAGCGCGCGCGGAATGACCTCATGCAGCGTGGGTTCCTTGCTCGTGCGCAGCACACGATCGACAGCACCGAGCAGGTCGCCGAGCGACAGCGCGAGCGGGGCATTGATGGGCGTGATGTCCACCGACACCGGCACGAAACGCCGCGCGAACTGATGCCGACGCTCCTCGCCGCGACGCTCGAGCAGGTCCACCACTTCGCGCATCTGCTGGTACTCGAGCAGGCGGCGTACAAGTTCGGCGCGCGGGTCTTCCCACGCCTCCTCACCGTCGGCGCGCGGCAGCAGCATCTGCGCCTTGATGCGCAGCAGACGGGCGGCCATCTCGAGGTAGTCGGCCGCCTCGTCGAGTCCAAGCGAGCCAATGCGCGCCAGGAATTGTTCGGCGATGCGGGCGATGGGGATGTCGTAGATGTCGACCTGCTCATCGCGGATCAGCGAGAGCAACAGATCGAGCGGGCCAGTAAACTGGCTCAGCTCGACGACAAACGACGGCCCCGCGGCCTCGGCAGTACGGAAGTTGGGAGCGATCACGTGGATTACGTGCCGAAGGGGTTTGGCAACAGATACGGAAAGTACACTCGCTCGGCCATGATGCGCAGGAGGTACGCCGGCGAGAGCCAGGCATCCACGAGCGGACGGCCAAACGAGAGTACTGCGAAGAGCACGAGCAGGCCCACCGCGCCCAGGCGCTGATACTGCAGCGACCACCGGGGCGGCAGGAGGTACTTGAAGACGTGCGATCCGTCGAGCGGCGGAATCGGGATCAGGTTGAACGCGGCCAGGATCAGGTTGATGAACACCCCGGCGATCAGCATCTGCTGCAGCACGCCGAGCGGGCGCAGCAATCCCGGAATCTGCTGTCCGAGCAGGCCCACGAGTATGACGAGCGGCACACAGGCGAACGCGATGCCGATATTGGTCACCACACCGGCCAGCGAAACGATGATGTCACCACGCCGGTAGTTGCGATAATTGCGTGGATTCACCGGCACCGGCTTGGCACCACCAAAGATCGGCCCCCCCAGAAACGCGAGCATCACCGGCAGGATGATGGTCATGAAGGGATCGATATGCTTGATCGGGTTGAACGTGAGCCGCCCGAGTTGATAGGCGGTCATGTCCCCCTGTTTGAGCGCCGCGTACCCGTGTGCGTACTCGTGGGCGACCATCGAGAACAGCAGCACGGGAAACACGAGGGCGAGTTGCTGGGCGAAATCCACCGAGGCACCAGAGGGGGGCCGCCGACCGACTGGACGCCGATGAGCGGGGACGCGAATGCAAGCAAATCCGGACCGGAAGGTAGCCCGTGGCCGGAGGGGTGTCAAAACCCGACGCCGGTCCGTACCCCTGTCACGCCAATCGGATCGGTGCATTGGCCCCGCTTGACCCCCGACCGGGTTCTGGGTATTTTCTTCGGTCTGTTCCGCCACACATCCCAAGTACCGCGTAACTCAAGAAGCAGGACCAGGAGCTTTTCGTGCCGAATATCAAGTCTGCCAAGAAGGACCTTCGTCGGTCGCGTGCGGCTGCCGTCCGCAACCGCGCCCAGCGCTCGGCGCTTCGTACCGCCGTGAAGAAGGCCCGCGTGGCGACTGCTGCTGCGGCCGATCGTCTCACTGCCGTTTCGCTTCTCGACCGCGCGGCGCGGAAGGGGCTGATCCATCGCAATGCAGCGGCGCGCGTGAAGAGCCGCCTCGCCAAGCAGGCGGCAGCCAGCGCGGCCTGATTTTTCAGCCCGCTCAACGCAGAAGGCCGGACTCTCCAAAGAGTCCGGCCTTCTGCGTTTTCACCGCCGCGTTCCGTCAGAACGCGGCCAGCTCCCCACCGCAGCGCTCACAGTACCACTCGGTCGGCAGGTTCATCGTGCCGCACTCGGTGCAGCGCAACGTCTTCTGCTGCTCGCCTGACGCTGGACGCGCGCCAGAAGGCGCCTGATGTCCACCATGTGAGGGCGCCGGCGGCGCTGACGGTGACGCCGCACCACCCGGATCGATCACTGAGCGCAGGAACGCGAGGTCATCGAACGGGTCCGCCGCATTGGACGGCGGTGTGGCCAGCGCGGTGTTCACGTCCATCTGGCCCGGCCCCTTCCCCTGCGGCTGCACCACCGGCGGCTCGATCTCCACTTCGATGCCATCCAGCGACTTCACGAAGCCTGGATCCGCGGGCGCTGCGTTCTCGGAGAAGAGGGCGAGCGCATCATCGAACTCCACCGGCGGCGCACCGATCGCATCGGGCGACGGACGAGGCGGCAGCTCGGTGACCAGGTTGATCTCGGATGAAGGCAGCGAACGCGACGGCATGCCGTTCGGCACGTCGAACAGTGCGCTGACATCTTCGGCGTCTTCATCATCGAGCGCGGAGGGCGCAGTTGGTGCCGCAGCTTCGGCGGCCGGCAATACCGAGTCGCTGCCCAACGGAGTAGCCGTGGCCACCGATGCGAGATCACTCACCAACGACACGGTGACGAATTCGTTCACTGCTAGCGTCGGCACGGCAGATACCGCAGCCGGCGTCGGTACCGAAGCGGACGGCGCATCAGGTTCGATTTCCACGCTCACCGAGATCGCTTCGACCGGCTCGGGCTCAGCAACCGGTTCGGCAACGACCTCAGCCTCCACACGAGCGCTGGCCAGCAGCGTGCGCACCTCGTCGACTTCGGTGAGCAGCCCGTCGCGTTCCTGGCCGAGTTGCTGAATGCGCTCCTCGACCTGGGCGCGGACTTCCTCCCAGCGGGTGTCGTCGAACTCGCCGACTGCGGTACGCAGCATGGCTTCGACCCGCTCGTCCTCGAGCGACGACAACGTGCCCTCGAGATCGGACAGACGCTGGTCGAGCTGCGCACTGAGTGAGGTGAGGCCGTCGACATGGGTGTGCAGCTTGGCCAGCACTTCATCGCGACGGGCGCTGTAGTCACCGAACACGCGCTCGAACACGCGCGCAGGCGTTTCGGCCCGACGTGCTTCCAGCGCCGTCAGCCAGTCGTCATAGCGCTGCCGTTCGGCAACGAGGACGCGCACTTCTTCGATGGACACGACGTTCTGCTCCGTCATAGGGATCGGGAGGAAGGCTCGGAGGGAAGCTCACGCGAACGGTGAAGCGAGGCAAGCGCGGCGGCTTCACCGGCGGGGAGCTGCTGCTCTCCCCCCAGCAAGCGCGCCACGGCAACGATGCGTGCGGCCTGCTCCACACTCTCCATGCGCAGCAGCGCGTCGGTGAGCGAGCGCCCCACTGCGGTCACGCCATGATTCGACAACAGGAACACCTCATGCGCTGCGAGAAACGGTTGCAGGGCCGCAGCAAGTGCAGGAGTGCCCGGGCGCCCATACGGCACCAGAGCCACCGGTCCCACAATCACCGGCACCTCCGGCAGCACATCGGCTGGCAGCGGCACACCCGCTGCCGCAAACCCGGTGGCTACCGGCGGATGCGCATGCACGATCCCGTGCACATCCGGCCGTCCGGCATAACACGCCAGATGCATCCCCAACTCCGACGAGGGGCGGAACGGACTGTCACCTGGTGGCCTGTCGGCATCGTCACACAACGGGCCCTCTGGTGGTGTCCCGTGATGCGCCGAGCCATCGGCGTGCACGCGCAGCACCTGCCCCGCGTGGATGCGCGCCTTATCGACACCGGACGCCGTGACGAGGATGGTGCCATCGGACAGCCGCACCGACAGATTGCCCTCGGCACCGGCCAGCAAACCACCGGCATGCAGACGACGACAGGCCAAGGCGAGAGCCTCGGCCTGTTCGGCGACTTCCGCAAGCAGCCCTGTGACTGTGCTCACAGGGCGGTGCTCATGCTGTTCACGCGAGGCGATACACCACGCGGCCACCCACCACGGTGAGCAGCGTCTGGCCGGTGAGCTCGTGGCCACCGTAGGGCGTGTTGCGTCCCTTCGACTTGAACTGCTTGGGATCGACCGTCCACTTCTTGTTCGGGTCGAACACCGACACGTCGCCAATCGCGCCACGCGTGAGCGTGCCGCCCGGGAGATGGAACACCTTGGCCGGCTTGCAGCTCATCGCGTCGATCATCTGCGAGAGCGTCAGGACGCCGCGATGCAGCAAGTACGTGCAATTCACGCCCAGTGCCGTCTCGAGGCCGACGATGCCGTTGGGGGCATCGGCGAACTCACGCTCCTTCTCGTCGTAGTGATGTGGCGCGTGGTCCGTCACCAACAGATCGATGGTGCCGTCGGCGAGGCCTTCCTGCAGCGCATCGATGTCTTCCTGCGTGCGCAGCGGCGGGTTCATCTTGGCGTTGGTGTTGTATCCATCCACCGCCGCTTCCGTGAGGGAGATATGGTGCGAGCACACTTCGGCGGTCACGTTGATACCGCGCTCCTTGCCCCATCGCACCAGCTCCACCGACCCCTTGGTGGACAGGTGGCACATGTGGATGTGGCCACCGGTGCGCTTGGCGAGGAGAATGTCGCGAATGACGTAGATCTCTTCCGCTTCAGCGGGAATGCCCTTGAGGCCGAGCTTCGCGCTCATGAGGCCTTCGTTCATCGAGCCGCCGCGCGCGAGCGTCATGTCTTCGCAGTGCTCGGCCACCGGCACATTGAACGCGCGCGCATACTCGAGCGCGGTGCGCATGAGCTGCGCGCTTTCCACCGGCCGGCCGTCATCGCTGAACGCGACGGCACCCGCCTGCACCATCTCACCGAACTCGGCGAGTGTTTCGCCCTTCTGGCCGAGGGAGATCGCACCGTAGGGATAGACGCGCGCAAAGCCCGCGGCCTCGCCCTGCCGCTTCACGAAGCCCACCGTGGCCTGGTTGTCGGTCACCGGCTTGGTGTTGGGCATGGCCGCCACACCCGTGAAGCCGCCAGCCACGGCGCTGTGCGCGCCTGTAGCAACCGTTTCCACATCTTCGCGGCCCGGCTCGCGGAGGTGGATGTGCACATCGAGGAGGCCCGGCGCGACCACAAGGCCGCTCACATCGACCACCTCGGCACCGTCCGGCGTGCCGATGGCGCTGCCGGCATGTTCGATCACGCCGTTGCGCACCAGCACATCACCCACGACATCGAGCCCCTGCGACGGGTCGACAATGCGACCGCCACGCAGCAACAGATCACGCGACTGTGTATGCGACGACATCACGCCACCCCCTTCTGCGCCGCATCGGCAAGTTCGGGCTTGCCGCCGGCAAGCAGATAGAGCACGGCCATGCGAACCGCCACGCCATTGGTGACCTGATCGAGAATGACCGAGTGCGGGCCGTCGGCCACGTCACTGTCGATTTCCACGCCGCGATTCATCGGGCCAGGGTGCAGGATAAGGATATCACGCGGCGCACGTTCCAGGCGCGCACCGGTGACGCCGAAGACGCGGTTATACTCGCGTAACGACGGGATGTAGCCGGCCTGCATGCGTTCGAGCTGCAGCCGGAGGACATTGAGTGCATCGGCCCACTCGATAGCGGCTTCGATGCGGTCGAACACGGTGACGCCCATCTGTTCGATGGCGTTGGGGAGCAGCGAGCGCGGGCCACACACAGCCACTTCGGCGCCCAGCTTGGTCAGTCCCCAGATATTGGAGCGCGCCACACGCGAGTGCAGCACATCGCCCACGATGCAGATTCGCTTGCCGGTGAGATCACCCAGCCGATCGCGCAGGGTGAGCATATCGAGCAATCCCTGCGTGGGATGCTCGTTGGTGCCGTCGCCCGCGTTGATGACGTTGGACTCGATGCGTTCCGCGAGAAAGCGCGCCGCCCCGGAGGCGGGATGGCGGATGACGACCATGTCGATCTTCATCGCCTCGAGATTGCGCGCCGTGTCGACGAGCGTCTCCCCCTTCGACACACTGGAACCGGCCACCGCCACGTTGACGGTGTCGGCACTCAGACGCTTCTCGGCGAACTCGAACGAGATGCGCGTGCGGGTGGACGCTTCGAAGAAGAGATTGACGATGGTGGCGCCACGGAGCGTGGGCACCTTCTTGATGGCACGTTCGGAGATCTCGCGAAACGGGACCGCCGTATCGAGCACCAACCGGATCTGCTCGGCCGAGAGCGGCGCGAGTCCCAGCAAGTCCTTGCCGAGGGGACCAGCCATGCGCTCAGGCCTCCTCGTCGCGCGTCGCGATCACCACTTCATCGCGTCCATCGAGTTCGCTGACGAAGACATCGACGCGCTGATCCTGCGCCACTTCCACCTTGCGGCCGACGACATCGGCGTGGATGGGCAGCTCACGTCCACCGCGATCAACGAGCACGGCCAGCGCAATGCGCGAGGGCCGGCCGAAGTCGGCCAGTTCATCGAGCGCCGCGCGCACCGTGCGGCCGGTATAGAGCACGTCGTCGACGATGACCACGCGCTTGCCGTCGAGCGTCCACGGCAGCGTGGTGGCGCCGACGACCGGTCTTGGTCCGACCGTCTGCAGGTCATCACGATACAGCGTGATATCGAGGGCGCCGCTGGCGACTTCGACCCCTTCCTGCGCGAGAATGATGCGCACGAGACGGTCGGCAAGTTGTACGCCGCGACGCTGGATTCCCACCAGGACGAGGTGATCGGTCCCGGCGTTGAGTTCGACAATCTGATCGGCCATGCGCCGCAGCGTGCGATCGAGAGCACGCGCGTCGAGCACGACAGCTGGCTTTTTGGGCATGGCTGGCAATATAGGGACGTGAATACAAAAAGGGCCCGCGATGACTCGCGGGCCCGATGTGTGGAACACAGTGCGCCGGATCGGCTCACCACTCCCGATTGGTGGCCGGCGGCTCCGCGCCCGTGGGCTTCGGCGTGAACAGGCCGTGCAACGGCGAAAGGTGCCGCGCGGCGGTGCGAGCCGCGCGCAGGCGGGCCCGGTCGACCGGGGGGACCATGCCGCTGGCCGCGTACATGGCGATATCGGCAGCGGCTCCCAGCGTGGCGGCCGCGAATCCCTGCGACCATTCCGGACCGTACGGGTGGCTTTCGGCCCGCTCCTCCACACCACGACCGAAGGCGAGGCACTTGTCAGCCGCCTCGCGCAGGGAGCGACTCGAGGCCAGATGTGCGACCACCACGTGATAGCCGTCGCGACGGCCCATGTGAAAGGTGGCCGGAGATGCGGCGTCCTCGGCCGGCGGGTGCACCACCCCGGTGGCGATTCCGGTGAGCATCACGCACAGCTGGGAGAAATAGCTGCGGATCGGGTCAACCGACGGCTCTTCAAGAATCCTGGACATGGCACCTTGGCGGGTGAAAGACAGCGCGGACGGCCCCCGGGCCATCCTCAGCCCAGTTGAGGGCAAACCCCGTGCCGTCACTTGGTCGCTTTCACGGGTGGTGGTTCCCCTCTGAAAATCGTTTGCGTCCAATGGCAGAGTCCGCCATTCGTTGCGGGCGTCCCACCATCGTTGAGGCGGCCGCGCCACATGACCGAGCGCGTGTTGCCGCCGCAAGTCAGCGGTGTCAGCCGGCGTACAAGTGCAAATCGGTGCCCACGAAATCGGCCAGATCCTGCGTGGTTTGCCAATCCGGGTGCCGAAGCGTGATGTAGCCATCGGACAGCAGCGTGCTTTTCCAGTCGCGTCGCATGGAGCCGATGGGCAGCAGGTCAATGGCGCAGATGGCGTCACCGCACCGCGCCTTGATGCGATCCAGGCCCTCGATGCGATGGATGCGTCCCTGTCCGTGTGCGCGCTTGGTGATGCACGCGGCGTTGTACTTGCGCTCGATATCGAGCGAGAACGTGCCAAGCAGCTCAGCCTCGGCCCAGCCGCGGAACAGATCCACGTCGCTGGCGAAGTTCATCAGGTCCACTGTGCGCGCACCCGGCGGACGCGCCGCGATTTCGCCAAACACCACTTCACCACTGGCCTTGCGGTACCACTCCATGTGCGTGAAGCCGGTGTCGTAGCCAAGCACCTCGATGACCTGCTCGCCGAGGTCGCGACCACCGGCCACCCACGGATCATCCACGTGCCGGAAACTGAGAGTCTGCGGCGAGATCCATTCGTTGGTACGGGCAATCAGCGGACGCGGACGGTAGTAGCCGATGTGGAAGTACTTGATATCGCCACCGGCACAAATGGTGTCGTACGTGAACTCTTCCCCGTCGATGAACTCTTCGACATCCACCACCGCGATGTGCCCAAGCTGGGCGATGGCGGCGGCGACCTCCTTCTCGTTGTCGCAGCGGAAGGTGTCCTGCGACCCGGCGCCGGCGATGGGCTTGATGATGAGCGGGTAGCCCACCTGCTCCGCCGCTGCCCACACCTCGGCGGCATTGCTCGCGACAGCATGATGCGGCACACGCACACCGCCCGCCGAAAGTGCCTGCTTCATGAGGTCTTTGTTGCGAAAGCGCAGGGCCTGTTCGTACGACTGGCCTGGCACGCCCAATGCCTCGCGAATCTGTGCCGCGACTTCCACACCGGGTTCCCAGAGACAGCACACGCGATCGAGCGTGCGATTGCCAAGCCAGCGTCGCAGCTGCGCGATGGCCGCATCGGTGTTGGTGAAAAGATCGGGGATCTGCGCGTAGTCACTCAGGTGCCGACGCGCCATCTCGGGCAATTCGTTGGCCGGTCCATTGGCGACGCCCAGCACGGTCGCGCCCTGCTCGGATAGTCCACGCGTGAAGTGCGGCATCTCGCCGGGATAGCCCGGCGTCAACATCAGGACCGTCTTGGACATCGCGGGGTGGGTTGAAGAAGTCGGAGTCTTGCATCGCCGCATCGAGGACGATGCGTCGGTGATCAGGCGAGTCGGACGCGAACCGTGGACACGATGAGCGAGAGCGCGCGCTCGACGACGGACGTCTCCGGGTGCCGGACGATGATGAACCCTTCGCCCTCATAGCTGCCGGTTGGTGCCTGTCCGGGGTGCGGTAAACGCACGTCGCAGACCATGTGTCCCAGCTTCTGCTGAATGACCTGCAGGCCCTCGATGTGCGACACCCGTCCAGCGCCCTGCCCTCGCAGGTACGCGGCTCCAACGGCGTAGCGGCGTTCGGGGGGCGTGAACGTTCCGTGGATCATCAGGCGCACCCACGCATCCACAAAATCGATGTCGTTGGCGCGCGAGATCATCGTGGTCATGTTCGCGCCCGGCGGTCGGGCCGCGATTTCGCTGATGGCGAGCGTGCCGTCGGTCCGGCGGAACCACTCACAATGCGAGACGCCCGTCGTCATGCCGAGCGCCGCGAGCGCCTCTGCCCCGACCGCACGGATGTCGTCGTACTGCGCGTCATCCACTTCGCGCGGCAGCAGCACCGTCCACTGGATCCAGGGATTCTCCAGTACCTCGAGTGGCGTGGGGGCGTAGCGGGTGATCGAATGCCACACGGCCCGTCCGTCGATGCAGACCGTTTCCAGCGAGTGTTCGGTCCCTTGCAGGAATTCCTCAGCCAGCATCGGGTCGGTGGACGATGGTGCATAGCGCACCAGGATCGACTCGAGCTCACCGGCATTGCGCACCCGCTCGGTGGATCGCGCCCCCGCGCCAGCCGGCGGCTTCACCACGATGGGATAGCCCACCTGTTTTGCGAACTGTTTGATGTCGGCAGCTGAGGTGATCAACGCATGCCGTGCAACAGGAACTCCCGCGGCGCGGAGCACGTCTTTCATCCGTGCCTTGTCGCGAAACTGATGTGCCGATTCACTGGGGAGGCCCGCGATGCCCAGTCGCTCGCGCACGATCGCCAGTGGCAACTGGGCCTGCTCATACGCACCGAAACATCGCGCGATCGCACCGTGCCGTTCGCCCAGCGCACGCACGGCGCCCTCGAGTTGTGCGGCGTCGGTAATGTCATCGATTCGCCAGTGACCCGTCAGGCGTCGAGCCAACGGCGGTGCGAGCTGTTCCAGTGGTTGCTGGCTGACGACGGCCAGTTCCACATGGGGCACATTGAGCGTCGCCTCGATCATCTGAGTTGCGGCCGGCGAAAACATCGGCGCCACGAAGATCACGAACATGGTCAGCGCTCGAGTTTGAAGCCGGGATCGATCGCGGGACGCTTTGGCGCCGTCGCGACGAACCAGCCGGTGAGATACATCCACTTCGTCATGCGGGTGAGCTTGGCGTAGTCGATGCGATCGGGCTTGTCGCGCGGTGTGTGGTAGTCGGGGTGCAGGTTGGTGCTGTACATGACCGCTGGAATGTTGAGACGGGCGTACGGCACGTGATCACTGCGGAAGTACCAGCCTTCCGGATGTGAAGGGCGATCCCACAACGAATCGAGAATGAACTTGCCGGTGAGCGCGTTGGCCCGGATGGCCATGTTCACCAGATCGGACGAATTGCGATGTGGCGGCTGCACACCGAGCAGCGTAGCGGTGTCGGGGTGATTGCGTCCAATCATGTCGCCATTGAGCACGGCGACGATGTTTTCGCGGGGCACCACGGGATGCGCCGCATGGTAGCGTGATCCCAGCAGGCCGCGCTCCTCTGCGCCGTGAAACACGAACAACACCGAGCGCTTGCCGGGCTGCTTCACGAAGGCGCGCGCCGAGGCGAGCAGTGCCACGCTCACCGATCCATTGTCGTCGGCGCCCGCCCACACCGAATCGCCGTCTACTTCATAGCGCACGCCATCGTGGTCCTGGTGTGAGCTGTACAGGACGTACTCGTTGCGCAGCGCCGGGTCCGTGCCACGAATGACACCGACGATGTTCACCGACGGCGTTTCGAAGCGCTCGAGTCGCACATGCGCTTCGAAGGCCGGTGATTGCTGCAACCGGGCTCCGGTGGCACCACGCACAAGAAAGAACGGCGTGCCAGCCTGGTTGGCCGGCACAGGCATCGGGGCTCGCGTAGGCTGTGTGGCGAAGCGCTGCGCCGCGCGATCGACTTCGTAGCTGCCGCGCGAGCGAATGGAGGCGAGTCCGTCGAATGCCTTGTCGGTGGTGGCATCAGCCACCATGATCACCGCCGCGGCGCCCCGACGCGCAAGGCGCTGCGTGGTGGTCTGTATGGCCGCGTTGGCGTACCGCACCTCGGGCGAGTTGGTGGTCGTGCGGATACTTGCCTCGTTGGGCGCCACAATGGATGTGGCCACCACTTTGCCGCGCACATCGATGGTGCTGTCGGCACTGTTGGCCAGCCAAAGCACCGGCCCCGTGACGTCGGCACTGCTGCTGCCCAGGGGGAGGAAGTCCTTCCACACCTCGATCGTTTCGCCGCCAATCGACGCCTGCGTGGACACGGTCGACACGCGCGTGCGGATCATGTTCCACCACTGGAAGTAGCTGCCATCGTCGCCGATGGGCTTCACGCCGATCTTTCGCATTTCGTCGGCGATCCACATGGAGGCGCGCATCTCATCAGGCGTGCCAGCTTCACGTCCCCGCATCCCGTCGCCAGCCAGCGCGTACAGGTCACGCTTGAGGTCGGCCTGGCGGATGAGCGTCATCGCGGCCGGAACCTCGCCAGGGCGAGGTCGGGCCGCGGCCGTCGCTTGTGCCTCGAGACCGGTGGGCGCCGCGGTCAGGAGAAGCGTGAATGCCAGCGCCGTCGTAGGACGAGCGATCCCGCGGGTACCCTGATGCAATGTCGTGATCATCGATCGAAGCGAGGATGTCAGGACGGGTACCCGGCGGGACCACGTCCGCGTTCACTCCGATGTTGCAGCCAGTGCGTGCCGAACCGCAACAGGCAACGGTGTCGTCGGGCGGCCAATCAGCACAGAGAGTTGCCGGCGGTCGTCAAACAGCGCGCCCTTCGCCGCTTCCACGTCCCAGCCGGCAATGGCCTGAGCAAATCCTTCGGGGATGCCAAATCCCGCGAGTGTCTTGGCGTACTCCGCTCCAGGCAGGTCGCGGTACGGGAGGTCACGTCCAGCCTGTCGACCGATTTCGCCGGCCAGGTCGGCGAGCGTCACCGCCTC
>NZ_DASWXE010000082.1:0-17995 GCF_036405635.1 Gemmatimonas sp.
CATCGTCGCCGCGTTGGCCGCACGCCCCGGTCGGCGCACGGTGATCTCGGAGCCGGGAAATTTTCCCACTGATCTCTACATGCTGCAGACGGCCATCGCGACATTGGGCGACGGGCATGCCTTGCAACTGGTGCCACGCGAAGAAGTGATCGCGCACATCACCGATGACACCGCTCTGGTCCTGCTCACCCACGTGCACTACAAGACGGCGGACGTGCATGACATGGCTGCCGTCACGAAGGCCGCGCAGGACAAGGGCGCGATGGTGTTGTGGGATCTCAGTCATTCGGTGGGCGCATTGCCGATACAGCTGAATGCCTGCGATGCTGATCTCGCGGTGGGGTGCGGCTACAAGTTCCTCAATGGTGGTCCCGGCGCGCCGGCCTTCCTGTTCGTGGCCGAGCGACATCACGCCACGCTGGTGTCGCCACTGGGTGGGTGGATGGGACATGCGCGACCCTTCGCATTCACCGATCAGTACGAACCCGCGGATGGCATCGCGCGCTTTTTGTGCGGTACGCCACCAATCGTCGCGGTCGCGGGCCTCGAATGTGGTGTGGACCTGCACCTCGAAGCCGACATGACGGAGATCGCACGCAAATCACGTGCGATGGCGGAGCTGTTCATCGCCATGGTACAGGCACGTTGTGGGGAACACGATGTAACACTCGTTGGTCCGCCATCGGGCGCGCCTCGTGGCAGTCACGTGTCGTTCCGGCATGCACATGGCTATGCCATCATGCAGGCACTCATCGCGCGTGGTGTGATCGGTGACTTCCGTGCACCGGATATCATGCGCTTCGGATTGACGCCATTGTATCTGCGCTACGCGGACATCGCGCATGCCGTCGACGTGCTGGAGGACGTGCTGCGTACGAACGCCTGGCGGGCCCCGGAGTATCAGGTGCGGCAGGCCGTCACCTGATTTTCAGCGAATTTCACCTTTTGCTTGAGGTTTGAAGTAACAGGTGGTAGTGTTGGCGCCATGCGAATAGTGTGCATTGGCGGGGGACCAGCGGGGCTGTATTTCGCCCTGCTGATGAAGCGTCTGGATCCGCGTCACCAGATCACCGTGGTCGAACGGAATCGTCCGTACGACACGTTTGGCTGGGGCGTGGTGTTCTCTGATGCGACCATGGACACGATGCGCCGGTGGGACCTCGAGACCGCTGAGGCCATCGAGCAGTCCTTCAGTCACTGGGATGACATCGAGCTGCGCTTCAAGGGGCGCCGCATCCGCTCCGGTGGCCACGGGTTCGTGGGCATCGGTCGCAAGCATCTGCTCAACATCCTGCAGGCGCGCTGTGAGGCGCTGGGTGTGGAGCTGCGCTTCGAGCAGGATGTCGATTCCGATCTCGAGTTCCCTGATGCCGACCTGATCATCGCATCAGACGGCATCAACTCGAAGATCCGCACGGCGTACGCCGACACCTTCAAGCCCGACATTGTCGTGCGCCCCAACCGATTCATCTGGCTGGGGACGCCGCGTCGCTTTGAAGCGTTCACGTTCGACTTCCAGCGCACTGAACACGGCTGGTTTCAGGCACACATCTATCAGTTCGACGAAAAGACATCCACGTGCATCGTGGAATGCCCGGAGTCGGTGTGGCGTGCGCACGGACTCGACACGGCCAGCCAGGAAGAGTCGGTGGCGTTCTGCGAGCGACTCTTCGCCGAAACGCTCGACGGTTCACCACTGCTCAGCAACGCCCGTCATCAGCGGGGATCGGCCTGGCTCAACTTCCAGCGCGTCGTGTGCGAGCAGTGGTGGTTGCGCAATACCAATGGCAGTCATGTGGTATTGCTCGGCGACGCCGTGCACACCGCACACTTTGCCATCGGGTCGGGCACCAAGCTGGCCCTCGAAGACGCGGTAGAGCTGGTGCGCCAGTTCCAGCGGCACGGTGACACGCCGGAGCACATTCCCGAAGTCCTGGCCGCTTTCCAGGAGGCGCGTCGCATCGAGACACTGCGCATTCAGAATGCGGCCTGGAACGCGATGGAGTGGTTCGAGGTCTGCGGTTCGCGATACTGCGACCAGCTCGCACCCGAGCAGTTCATGTATTCGCTGCTCACGCGCAGTCAGCGTATCAGCCACGAAAATCTCCGCCTGCGTGACCGCGCCTGGCTGGAGGGGTACGAACGTTGGTTTGCGGAACGCGCGGCTGCGCCCGATGCCGTCGGCACGCCTCCGATGTTCACACCGTACACGGTGCGATCGGTCACGCTCAAGAATCGCGTGATGGTGTCGCCCATGGCGCAGTACTCGGCCGTGGACGGTATCGCTGGTGAATTCCATCTCGTGCATCTGGGCGCCCGCGCGCTGGGCGGTGCGGCACTGGTGATGGCCGAGATGACGTGCCCGAGTCCCGAGGCACGTATCACACCGGGGTGCCCCGGTCTCTGGAACGACCGCCAGGAAGCCGCGTGGCGTCGCATCGTGAACTGGGTGCACGACCACACCGATGCACGCATTGCCGTGCAGCTCGGGCACAGTGGTGCCAAGGGATCGACACGTCGTGGCTGGGACGGCACCGACCTGCCCCTCCCCGAATCGGCGCACGAACCCAACTGGCCGCTGGTCAGCGCATCCCCCCAGGCATACCTGCCTGGGGTCAGCGACATGGCGCGCGAGATCACGCGACGCGAGATGACGCTGGTACGCGACGAGTTCGCCGCCTCCACGCACCGTGCCATCGCCGCTGGATTTGATTGGGTGGAGTTGCACTGCGCACACGGCTATCTGCTGTCGAGTTTCATCTCGCCGCTCACCAACCAGCGCACGGACGAATACGGCGGCAGCCTCGAGAACCGCCTCCGCTACCCGCTGGAAGTCTTCACCCTGATGCGCAGCATCTGGCCGCAGCACCTGCCGATGTCTGTCCGCATCTCGGCGCACGACTGGGTGGAGGGCGGCATCACGCCCACTGAAGCGGTGGAGATTGCACGGGCATTTCGCGATGCTGGCGCCGATCTCATCGACTGCTCGTCAGGACAGGTCAGCAAGCGGGAGCGTCCCACATATGGACGCATGTTTCAGACGCCGTTCGCGGATCGCATTCGTCAGGAAGCCGGCATCGACACCATTGCCGTTGGCGCGATCAGCGAGGCCGATCATGTGAACTCGATCATCGCGGCCGGGCGCGCAGATCTGTGTGCCGTCGCCAGGCCACATCTCGCCAATCCTGCCTGGACACTCACTGAAGCGGCTCGCATCGGCTATACACCTATACGCTGGCCGAAGCCATACGAACGTGGCAAGCCACAGCTCGAAGCCGGATTTGCACGCGCGGCGACGGTGATCACGCCGTCCTCCATTGACGGATTTGACGCAAAACGAGGGAATCAATGACAGTGCTTCAAGGACGACATGCGTTGGTGACAGGTGCGGGGCGCGGCATCGGCGCCGCAATCGCCGAGCGACTCGCTGCGGATGGTGCGCACGTGACACTGCTGGGACGATCGCGGGCACCACTCGAGGCCATGGCGGCCAGACTCGGTGATCGGGCGGCCGGTGTTGTCGAGTGCGACGTGACCGACAGCGCGGCGGTGGCGGAGGCCTTATTTGCCTTGCCGCGTGTGGACGTGCTGGTGAACAACGCCGGCCAGGCCCAGAGTGCGCCCGTCAACAAGACGTCGGACGAGCTGTGGGCCCGCATGCTGGCCGTGAATTTGTCCGGTCCCTTCTTCATGACGCGGGCTGTGCTGCCCGGCATGATCGCCGCAGGATGGGGGCGTGTGGTCACCGTCGCGAGCACCGCGTCGTTGCGTGGCTATCCGTATGTCAGCGCCTATGTGGCGGCCAAGCACGGCGTCCTGGGACTCACGCGTGCGCTGGCGCTCGAAGTCGCGACGCGCGGCGTCACGGTGAATGCCGTCTGCCCGGGTTTCACCGATACGGACATGCTGCGCGAGAGCGTGGACACCATCGTGGCTCGCACGGGCCGAAGTGAAAGCGAAGCCAGGGCTACCCTCACCGCGCTCAATCCGCAGGGGCGGCTCATCGCCCCTGCGGATGTGGCGAACGCGGTGGCCTGGTTGTGCGCCCCATCGGCCGATGCGATCACCGGCGTGGCGCTGCCGGTCAGCGGCGGGGAGGTCTGACCATGACGGTGCGAGGATTTGCCCGCGTGCATGTCGTGGGAGACGACGAGATCGGACAGGAGGCCCGGGCCAGCGCCGATGATCATTCAGCGGTGCGCCTGTGGCTGCGGTTGCTCTCGTGCAGTGTTCAGGTGGAGCAGCACATCCGGGTGAAGCTGCGTGAGCGCTTCGGTACCACCTTGCCACGGTTCGACTATCTCGCGCAGCTCGACAGACATCCTGACGGCCTGCGGCTCAATGCGCTGTCGCGCTACCTCATGGTGACTGGTGGCAATGTCACTGCGCTGACGAATCAGCTCATCGTCGACGGACTGATCGAACGA
Organism: Gemmatimonas sp.; assembly: GCF_036405635.1. Taxonomy (GTDB): domain Bacteria; phylum Gemmatimonadota; class Gemmatimonadetes; order Gemmatimonadales; family Gemmatimonadaceae; genus Gemmatimonas. Next base: position 4,428 of record NZ_DASWXE010000082.1, read on the forward strand.
CTGGCTGATCCCACCGACGGGCGCTCCAGCATCGTGCGATTCACCAAAATCGGACGCCGGCGATTCCAGCGCATGGCCGTCGAGCATGAACAGTGGCTGGTGGACCTGTTCGACGGATTCGATGCGCCCCATCGCGACACATTGTATGCCCTGCTTGGCCGATTGCGCGTGCACGTCGCTGAGCAACGCCCGGTCTCCCCTTCGCGCAAGGAACGCCAGACATGACTTCGCACGCCGCACTCGACGCGGGCACCACGCGCCGCATGACCGGTTTCGAGGCCACGCATTTTGCATGGTCGCTCGAAGGGCAGGTGGCCACCATCACGCTGAACCGCCCCGAGCGCAATAATCCGCTCACTTTCGAGAGCTACGCCGAACTGCGCGACTGCTTCCGCGCGCTGCGTCAGGCCACCGATGTGCGTGCGGTGGTCCTCACCGGGGCGGGCGGCAACTTCTGCTCTGGCGGTGATGTCCATGAAATCATCGGGCCGCTGGTTGATCTCCCATCTCCCGACCTGCTGCGATTCACGCGCATGACGGGTGACCTGGTGCTCGCCATGCGAGCCTGCCCGCAGCCCATCATCGCCGCCGTTGATGGTGTGTGCGCTGGCGCCGGCGCCATCCTCGCCATGTCCTCCGATCTCCGCTACGGCACCGCGCGCAGCAAGGTGGCGTTCCTGTTCAATCGTGTGGGACTGGCCGGCTGCGATATGGGGGCTTGTGCCATCCTGCCCCGCATCATCGGGCAGGGAAGGGCCAGCGAACTGCTCTACACCGGTCGTTCGCTCGGCGGTGAAGAGGGAGAACGCTGGGGGTTCTTCAATCGGCTGCTCGCACCGGAAGCACTGCTGCAGGAAGCGCAGGCGATGGGTCGCGCGCTCGCGGAAGGACCGGCGTTCGCGAACGGGATCACCAAGACCATGCTGCACCAGGAGTGGACCATGGGCATCGAGCAAGCCATCGAAGCCGAGGCGCAGGCGCAGGCGCTGTGCATGCTCACCGAGGACTTCCGTACGGCCTATCATGCCTTTGCGGCCAAGCAGGTGCCGGTGTTTCAGGGCCGCTGACCATGGGCGATACGCGCTATCTCGCCTGGCCGTTCTTCGAGTCGCAGCATGCACAGTTCGCAGCCGCGCTCGATGTATGGGCCACCGCCTCGCTGGGCCACACCGCAGCCGATCACGATGTGGATGACGCCTGCCGGCGCCGTGTGCGTGCGCTGGGCGAGGCGGGCTGGTTGCAGCATGCGGTGGGAGGTAAGCAGTGGGGCGGCGCTGCCGACGTGATCGACACGCGCAGCATCTGTCTGGCACGGGAGACGCTGGCCCGACACGATGGACTCGCCGACTTCGCATTCGCGATGCAGGGGCTGGGATCGGGTGCCATCACGCTGGCCGGCACTGATGGGCAGAAGTCGCGCTACCTGCCGCGGGTCGCGCGGGGGGAGGCCATTGCCGCCTTTGCGCTCTCGGAGCCGGACTCGGGGTCTGACGCGGCAGCGCTCCAGTGTGCAGCCCGTCTCAATGGGGCGCACTACGTGCTCGATGGCGAGAAGACGTGGATCTCCAACGGCGGTATCGCCGACTTCTACGTGGTGTTTGCCCGCACGGGTGAGGCGCCGGGGGCCCGGGGCATCTCGGCGTTCATCGTCGATGCCGATGCAGATGGGTTGGAGATCGCCGAGCGCATCGATGTGATCGCACCACATCCGCTGGCGAGGCTCCGGTTCACAGGCTGCCGCGTGCCAGTGGAACAGCGCATTGGCGCGGCGGGTGAGGGTTTCAAGCTGGCCATGCGCACTCTCGATGTGTTCCGCACATCGGTCGCGGCTGCCGCGCTGGGCTTTGCCCGACGGGCACTCGATGAGGCGCTGGCGCGCGTCACCACGCGCAAGATGTTCGGCGGTGTGCTCGCCGACCTGCAGCTCACGCAGTCGAGTCTTGCGGAGATGGCCACCACCATCGACAGCGCCGCGCTGCTCACATACCGTGCCGCGTGGCAGCGCGATCAGGGGCAGTCCGTCACACGCGAGGCGGCGATGGCCAAGTATGTGGCCACCGAGGGCGCGCAGAAGGTCATCGACGCCGCGCTGCAGCTGTGGGGTGGCATGGGCGTGGTGCACGATGTGCCGGTGGAACGCCTGTACCGCGAGATTCGCGCGCTCCGGATCTACGAGGGGGCGAGTGAAGTGCAGCAGTTGATCATCGCGCGCGATCTATTGCGTGATGTCCGCCCCTCGACCCCCTGAGCGATCCATGCCCAGCGCCCACGTCGATACCTTCGCTCGCGATCACCTGCCGCCGGCTTCGCAGCAGCCGGAGTTCATCTTCGAGCTGCCAGAGCTGCAGTTCCCGGCGCAGCTCAACTGCGCCACTGAGCTGCTCGACCGGCAGGTGAGTGACGGCGGTGGTGATCGCCCATGCCTCGTGGCGCCCGGCATTCGCTGGACATATCGCGAACTACAGGCGCGAGTCGATCGTATCGCGCATGTGCTGGTGGCGGAGATGGGCGTGGTCCCGGGCAATCGGGTGTTGTTGCGCGGCGCGAATCATCCGATGCTCGTGGCCTGCTGGTACGCTGTGATGAAGGCCGGCGCGATCGCGGTGACCACCATGCCCATGCTGCGGGCCAAGGAATTGGCCACCATGATCGCCATTGGTCAGGTGACGCATGCGCTGTGCGACGCCGGTCTGCTGGAGGAGCTGACGGCGGCGCAGCAGGTGGCGCCGGTATTGCGTGACATTCGCTGCTATCACGATGCCTCTGCCGACGGCCTCGAGGCGGCCATGGCGCGTTTCGATGCGCCATTTGCAACCGTGAATACGGCGAGCGACGATACCTGCCTGTTGGCCTTCACGTCGGGTACCACTGGCGTGCCCAAGGCCACCATGCACTATCACCGTGACGTGGTGGCGATCTGCCGGTGTTTCCCGACCCATGTACTGCGGGCCACGGCGGATGATGTCTTCATGGGCAGTCCGCCGTTGGCTTTCACATTCGGGCTCGGCGGGCTGGTGTTGTTTCCCATGTCGATCGGCGCGTCCACGGTGTTGCTCGACAAGGTGTCGCCGCCGCATCTGCTGGAGGGCATCCGGGAATTCGGTGCCACTGTGTTGTTCACTGCGCCCACGTCCTATCGCGCCATGGCCGCCAATCGGGATGCGCTGGCGGGCACGACGCTGCGCAAGTGTGTTTCTGCCGGGGAAGCGCTGCCTGCCGCCACACGCGCGCTCTGGCGCGACGTGACGGGCATCGAACTCATCGACGGCATTGGCGCGACGGAGTTGCTGCACATCTTCATCGCCGCCGACGAGGCGCACGCGCGCCCCGGCGCGACGGGCAAGCCGGTGCCAGGCTATCGTGCGGAAGTGGTGGACGACGCCGGGCGGCCCGTGCCCGTGGGGGTGGTGGGCAAGCTGCGCGTGAAAGGGCCCACCGGTTGCCGGTATCTGCGGGATGACCGGCAGCGCACGTACGTGAAGGATGGCTGGAACTACACGGGCGATGCCTACGCCATCGATGCCGATGGCTATTTCCACTATCACGCGCGCACTGACGACATCATCATCTCGTCTGGCTACAACATTGCCGGCCCTGAGGTGGAGAATGTGCTGCTGCAGCATCCGGCTGTGGCCGAATGTGGGGTCGCGGGCGTTCCGGATACGGAGCGTGGTCAGCTCGTGAAGGCCTACGTGGTGCTGCGTGCGGGCTATGCCCCCGATGGCGACATGGTCAAAGCGCTGCAGGACTTTGTGAAACAATCCGTGGCGCCCTACAAATATCCGCGCGCGGTGCGGTTTGTCGCACAGCTGCCGCGCACCAGCACCGGCAAGCTGCAGCGCTTCCGGTTGCGTGAACTCGACGAGGTGAGCACGTCATGAACACCGACCAGATCTCACCGGCTCGTTTCGAGAAGCCGGTGCGTGTGCCGTTCAGTGTGTGCGATCCGGCTGGCATCATGTTTTTCGCGCAGTACTACATCATGTTCCAGAATCTCGTCGACGACTGGGTCACCGAACGACTCGGCATCTCGTACGCTGACCTGCTCGGCGCTAGGCGCGTCGGGCTGCCCACGGTCCGGTTCGAGACCGACTTCCGCGCGCCCAGCAGCATGGGTGAGCAGATCACGCTGGGATTGTCGGTCGAACACCTGGGGCGGAGCTCTCTGGTGCTGATCATCGACGTGCGCGGCGGGGAGGTGGTGCGCGTCCACGCGCGGCAGGTGATCGTGTGCACCAGTCTTGATACGCATCGGTCCATGCCGTTTCCGGAAGACCTGCGCAGTGCCATTGAATCCTTTCAAGCGAGTGTGCGATGAATACGCCCGTATTGCCTGCCGGCTGGAAGCGTCCCCGGGGATATGCCAATGGTGTGTCCGCGCGTGGTCGCGAGGTGCATGTCGCCGGCATGATCGGCTGGGATGCCACAGAGACCTTCCAGACGGACGATTTTGCGGGGCAGGCGAGGCAGGCATTGGCGAACATCGTGGCCGTGCTGCACGCGGCCGATGCTTCGCCGCGGCACATCGTGCGCATGACCTGGTATGTGGTCAGCCGCGATGAGTACCGTGCGGCCCTGCCGGGTATCGGGGCTGCCTTTCGTGAGTTGATCGGACACTATGACATCGCCATGACCGCGGTGCAGGTCGTGGCACTCATGGAAGATCGCGCGAAGGTGGAAATCGAAGTGACCGCCATTGTGCCCGATGGGGTGCCGAACTCCGACCAGAGCCATTCATGAGCGACAACAACACCGCTGGCGACATGCTGCATGGGGTGCTGGTGGGCACGCCCGATCCGGAAATCGTGCTGCTGGAAGCGCGACTGCGCGCGGCGCAGCTCACCGGTGATGTGGCGACCCTGGATACGCTCATCGCGGAAGAGCTGTTGTTTGCCGGGCCTGATGGCCAGCTGGTCACGAAGGCGCAGGATCTGGCGGCGCACGCTGGTGGCATGGTGCGCTTCCTCGCCCACGATCCGATCGAACTGCAGGTGCGTCGTGTGGGCCCCGACGTGGCCGTGGTGTCACTGCGAACCGCGCTCGTGGTGTTTGCCGGTGGCGGTGAGGTGCGCGGTACTTACCGCTACACCCGCGTCTGGGCACGGCACGATTCGCGCGATTGGCAAATCGTCGCCGGCCACGTCAGCGCGGCGTAGTTGTCGCGCGAGCCTATCGCGCCGCGTCCAGCGCGCGCTTGCCGGCTTCGAGGATCTCGCGGGACAGTGCGTCGTCATCCACGGCGCGCGCCAGTGACATCGCGCCGATGAGTGTCGCGAACGCCGCAATCGCATCTGCGCGGTTGCCCGTGAGATTCGTGAACTCGGCCAGATAGGCTTCCAGTCCTTCCGTGTAGGCGCGGCGCACGGCGTCCGGTTGCCGCGCGACTTCTCCCGACAGGCTGGAGAACAGGCACGCCTGGTCGGGATGGTCGCGGTTACGCCGCGACAGGTATCGCTCGGCGTACTCGGCCAGCGTTTCACCGCGCTCCACCCGGCCGCGCAGGCGCTCGGTGAGCAGCCCGAAATAGTGCGAGAAGGCCTGCGCCGCCATGTCCTCCTTGGAAGCGAAGTAGCCGTAGAAGCCACCATGGGTGAGCCCGGCTTCCTGCATGACATCGGCTACGCGAACGCCATCGAAGCCCAGTCTGCGATAGCCACGGCCCGCAGCCTCCAGCAATACCTCGCGGTTCTGTTCGACCTGTTCCCGTGATGTCCGCATCGCCCGCCCCCCGCCGTTGAGCCCGACCTTCGCCTGCTTGACAATATACATGACGGCCATCATAAATGAAATATGACAGTCATCATGTAAAGAGGCGCCGTGATCTCTTCGTCGTTCGCCGCATTGCTCGCACGTCGTCAGGTCCACTATGGGTGGGTGATGGCGGCCGTGACGTTTGTCGTCATGCTCACCACGGCATCTGCCCTGGGAGCGCCGGGTGTACTCATGCCGCCACTCGAGAAGGAGTTCGGGTGGACCACCGCTGAAATCTCCAGCGCGCTGGCCCTGCGGCTGGTGCTGTACGGCGTGATCGCCCCGTTTGCGGCGGCTCTGATGATCCGCTTTGGGCTCAAGCGGGTGGTGGCATCGGCACTGGCGCTGATCCTGGTGGGCCTCGCGCTCTCCACACAGATACACGCCCGCTGGCAGCTCACACTGACGTGGGGGCTGCTGGTGGGCATTGGTTCAGGCATGACCGCCATGGTGCTCGGGGCTACGGTCGCATCGCGATGGTTCACCACGCGTCGCGGTGTGGTCATCGGCCTGCTCAGCGCATCCTCGGCGACGGGACAACTGGCCTTCCTGCCTATCGTAGCGAGGCTGTCGGAGTCGCACGGCTGGCGCACGGCCATTCTGCTGATCGCCGGCTTGCTCAGCATTACGCTCGTGCTGGTGGTGCTGTTCATGCGCAATCGACCCGAGGAGCTATCGCAGCGCGCGTACGGTGAGGCTGCTGACGCGCCTCAGACGTCACCGCCGCCGAGTATCTCGCCACTGGGCACACTGCGTGAGGTGAGTTCGTCGCGCACGTTCTGGATACTGTTCGCCACGTTTTTCATCTGTGGCGCGAGTACGAATGGTCTGGTGCAGACACACTTCGTGTCTATGTGCGGCGACTATGGCATGATGGCGGTGGCGGCAGCATCGGTACTCGCGATGATGGGGTTGTTCGACTTCATCGGCACGGTGGGGTCGGGCTGGCTCTCCGACCGTTACGACGCGCGCTGGCTGTTGTTCTGGTACTACGCGCTGCGCGGGCTCTCCCTGCTGTATCTGCCACACGCCGAGTTCACGTTCGCGGGGCTGAGTCCGTTTGCGGTGTTTTATGGGCTCGACTGGATTGCCACGGTACCTCCTACGCTCAAGCTGACGACGGATGCGTTTGGTCGTGAGCGAGCCGGTGTGGTGTTCGGCTGGATCTTCATGGGACATCAGCTGGGCGCGGCATCCATCGCGTACACGGCCGGCGTGATTCGCACATCGCTCAACACGTATGTGCCCGCGTTCATGCTCGCCGGGGCGCTGTGCCTGGTGGCGGCCGGTCTGGCGCTCAGCATCCATCGCAAGCGCCAGTTCACGCTCCAGCCGGCAACCGCCATATAGCGGACGGGAATTCGCTCTCGTAGTTTCTGCGTCAGGAGCACGTCATGTGCTTCTGGCGCGCAGGGCGCCGCCTGTCCGCGGGAAGGACCGAGTCCACCTGAGCAGGACGCAGTATGGCTGGGTGCCACGAACCTCCTCACGCCCGACGCCAGCGGACCCCGGGCATATCAGGAGGCTCGTCATGTCCGTTGCACCTGTTCGTCGCCTGCCCGTCCGTCCCGACGCCGATCAACTGCGCCGGCAGGCCAAGGAATTGTTGCGCGCCTTTCGCGACGGCGATCCTGCCGCACTCGCGGAGTGGCACCATCATCACCCCGACGCGCGGTTGGACAGCGCGCCACACACGGACGCGCGACTCGCGAACGCGCGACTCGCGAACGCGCGACTCGCCGACGCCCAGCTGGTGCTCGCGCGCAGTTATCAGGCGTCCAGCTGGACGCGCCTGATGCAATCGGTGCAGCTCGCTGATGCGATCTGGCGTGATGACCTGGATGAAGTGCGTCGATTGATCACGGCCCATCGTGCGTTGCGTGATGAGCAGGTATTGATTCGGCGCGACAGCAACTGGGGCCCGCCGATGACCTATGCGGCCAATCTCGGTCGCGATGCCATCATCCGCTGGTTGCATGCGCATGGCGCCACCGATGTGGAATCGGCGGCCGGTCGGGCTGCGTTGCAGGGCAAGGTGCAGACAGCGCGCATGTTGTACGACATGGCGGGGCGTCCGCCTATTGACGACGATGCCCTGGGCGGCCCTGCATACACACTGAGTGCGGAAGGCACAGCGCTGCTGTTGAGTCTCGGTGCGCGTGCGGTGGATGAGAGCGGGGCTCGTCTCGCGCCGGTGGCGGTGGTGCTGGAAACCGATGGGCGGAATCCCGAGGCCAAACACGCCATTCTCGCGATGTACGAGCAACACGGTCTGGTGTATCCCGATACGCCAACCATGGCGTTGCATCGTGGGCGTATCGATCTGCTCGAGGCGCATATCGCCCGCGATCCACTGCTGCTCACGCGCACGTTCACGCATCGTGAGATCTATCCCACATCGATGGGGTGTCGGGAGCCGCTGGATGCCACCGTGGGCACGCCGGTGGGAGGGTCCACGCTGTTGCACCTGTGCGTGGACTATGACGAGCTCGAGATCGCGCGCTGGCTGATCGCACAGGGCGCATCGGTGAACGCGCCATCGAGGGTGGGTGCAAGTGGTTTTGGTGGACACACGCCGCTGTTCAACACGGTGGTGTCGCAGCCCAACTTCTGGATGAACTACGGCAAGCGTGGCCCCTTCACGGCGCCATTCACCGAGCTGCTGCTCGGGCAGGGCGCCAATCCCAATGTGCGTGCGTCACTGTGGAAACGGTTGCATCCGGGACATGGTGACCCCGCGCGCCATGACTATCGCGATGTCACGCCGCTATCATGGGGCAGGCGGTTTCATGCGCCGATTTTTGTGAGTGAACCGGCAATGCAGCGTATTCGGGACGCTGGGGGAGAGACACAATGAAATTCCGTAAGAGAGTACGCGGCTCTTGGATAGGAGTGGGTCTGGTACTGAGTGCAATTTTGGCGGACCGTGTGGTGGCCCAATCGGCCGAGCCGCCGCCACGCAAGGCTCAGGCGACCGTTCCGGCCTTCTCCGTGGACTTGCTGATCGGGAAGGGCCATCACACACGACAGGCCGGCCGGACGTACTTCCAGACCAGCGCCAAGGGATATGGCGGCTTCACTATCTCCGGTCGCCTGTTCGGTCCGGGACGAGTACGGCCGGTGGTCCAGGTGGGCTACTTCGGCAAACCAACGGGGGATGAAGTGGCCCTGTGTTCACCCGATCCGATCGGCGGGTGTCGGGTGCGATTTCAGTTGCCAAACACGCAGATCGGTGCAGGCCTCGCCGGGGCCGCAGGCCGGAAGTTGGTGGTCACCGCCCTAGGCGGGTGGGCGTTGGTCAACCCTCGCGCTATGGGCGTGGACGCGGCACAGACCAAGGCTCCATATGCTGGCGGGACAGTGGCTTGGCAGCTCGGCCAACACACCTCTGTGATCGGCGATATGCGCCACTTCTTCTGGCGCCTCGATGAACAACCGTACTGGGCCCGGGCCATGTCTTTCGGTCTTCGTATTCAGTAGCCCATAGAAGCCAGACCCCACCTCCGACAACTCCGTATTATACGGGATATAGATAATCGGGATTGGTGCTACCTTCCGGATGCTCGGCCCCTGCCACCCTTGTTGCAGGGGCTTTCCGTAAACTGGAACGCCGCGAAGATGATCCCCGCTTCCCCGATCGCCCCCACGCGCCGACTCGGCACGTTGCTCGTCGCCTGTCTGGCGGCCACCGCACTGACCGCCTGTGGCGATGACAATCCGGCCGGTCCCGGCGATCAGCCGAAGACCGAGTGCACCACGGACATCACCGCCGCCAACGCCGACAACTTTGTCGAGCTCTGCACCGTCTCTGGCGCGGTGCGCCATATCCGTATCGAGAACGCCCGCGCCTCGGCCACCCATGCCTCGGCCCAGCTCCTCCTTGGATTTTCGGCCACGCCGACGACCACGTCCGGCGCGGTGGGCGCCCAGCAGTTCCGCGTGCTCCTGTACGGGGGCGGTACGCCCGCACCCGCGCCGGTGCTGCAGGCGACGTGGGGCAGCGTGGATGCCAGCGTCGACGAAGCCGCCAGCTACATCAACAGCGGCGCAACGGTCTGCTTCGACATCCATGATGGTTCGGCCACTACGGCCCCGCAGTTCGTGGTGTGGGTGAGCGGCCAGCGCGGCGCCAACTGCAGTGTGCGCAGCACGCTGACCGCCGCCACGGCCATGGGCGCCCGCGCCTACTGGAAGGGCACGACCGGCACGGTGGCCACGACGCTCAAGAACTACTTCCGTCAGTCGGCTGGTTCGGGCGCCACGCCCAAGATCACGCTGTCGACCACGCCGGTGCTTGATGCCGCCGCCATCACCGCGGCCACGTCCTGCTCGGCCGCCTGGACCAACAACACCGACTGGCAGCAGCTGTGCACCGCACCGGGTGGATCGGCGCGCCATGTGCGCATCGACAACATCCAGGCCACGGCCAACAACAGCTACTTCTACGCGGTGCTCGGACAGGACGCCTCGCCGACGGGCAACCCCGCGGCCAGCGCGGGCAAGCTGATCATCACCGGCGGCCGTTCAGCGTCGGGCGCATCGTGGACCTGGTTCCGCTTCGGTGCGGCCGGTACCACCACGCAGTTCAGCTACGCCACGGATGCCGGCGCGGCCCTCTATACGGTGGGTGCCACGTCGATCTGCTTCGATATCGGCAGCACGAGCGCTGGTACGATCCGCATGATCTTCTGGGCGACCGGTGCCAAGGGTGCGGATTGCGCCAACCGCTCCACGCTGCGGGCTGACCGGGCGCTGTACGACAGCTCCACGGACACCGCGACGGGCACCATCTGGAACGCGGCGCTCATCGCCAACAAGCTGAATTTCATCAAGACCAACAACGCCACGGTGACGATCGGCAACGTCACGGTGAGCGCGGAAACTGCAGTGCTCTGACCGCCTGCTTCACCGCTACATTCACGAAGGCGTCCGATAGTGCATCGGGCGCCTTCGTCCTTTTCCGGAGCGATGATGAGCCGACAGGCATTGGTGGTCATCGATGTGCAGCGCGCCCTGTGCGAGGGGCCCGAAGCCGCCTTCGAGGCGGACACTGTCATTGCGCGCATCGATGCGCTGGCCAGTCGGGCACGGGTCGCAGGCACGCCGGTGATCTTTGTGCAGCATCAGGGCACCAACGGGTACCTCGAGTACGGTACGGAAGGCTGGGCGCTGCCACCGGCATTGCGTACAGCGGATGGCGATCACTTCGTCGGCAAGACCACGCCCGATGCCTTCAATCGTACGCCGCTCGCCGATCTGCTCACCACGCTCGAGGTACAGGAGCTGGTCGTATGCGGCATGCACACCGAGTTCTGCGTGGACACATCAGTGCGGCGCGCGCTCGCGCACGGCTATCCAGTGCTGCTGGCCAGCGATGCACATACGTCCAACGGGAACGAACATCTGAGTGCTCCGCAGGTCATCGCACACCACAACATCACGTTGAGCAATGTGACCAGCTTCGGGCCGCGGGTGCGCCTGGCTCCCGCAGCAGCGATCACATTCAGCGCCTGAGCACGTCCTCGGTGGCATAGAGCGCGCGCATCACGGCATTGAGCAGCACCGCCGAGGTGAACGGCTTCTCGACGAACGGTCGCTTGAGCGCGCCGCTGTTCTGCTGAGGGATATCGGCGTCGGTGTAGCCGGACATGAGCACGACCGGCATGGCGGGCCATCGATCGGCAATGAGATTGGCGAGCGCCATCCCGTTGAGTTCCGGCATCATCACGTCGGAAAGCACCAGGCGCACACGGGCGTGATGTTGGTCGAGACGTTCGACCGCTTCGAGGCCGTTCGCCGCTTCGAGCACAACGAAGCCCTGTCGCTCGAGCAAGCGCCGGATGACGCCACGCGTGGAGGTGTCGTCTTCGACCAGCAACAGGGTGCCACTCTCCTGTATGGATGGTGTGGTGTGTCCGTGGTGTGGCAACGGATCGGCCGCTCCTTCGGCTGCCGGCAGATACATCTTGAACATCGTGCCCTCACCAGGCTCGCTGAATACACAAATGGTGCCGCCGAGTTGCGCGATGATGCCATGCACGCCGGCAAGGCCCAGTCCCGTGCCCTTGCCCACCGGCTTGGTGGTGAAGAATGGTTCGAAGATGCGCGCCGCGGTGTCACGATCCATCCCGATGCCGGTGTCCGAGACCGTCAGGCACACATGATGTCGGGCATCGCTGGCGGCTGATGCACCGGGTGACCGAATCACGACCGATGGCGTGGGCGACCGGTCACTGCCATCGGGCAGCTTCGACATGGTCGTACGGAAAATGAGCTGCCCGCCCAGGGGCATCGCATCGGAGGCGTTGACGGTCAGGTTCATGAGTACCTGCTCGATCTGCCCGGGATCGGCGAGGACGGCGCTCATGGGTTCCTGGAGATCGAGACGGAATTCCACGTGTGACGGCAGCACGCGCTGCAGCATGCGATGCGCATTGCGAATCACGCTGTTCACATCGAGGCGCACCGGCTGCAGGATCTGCTGGCGACTGAACGCGAGCAACTGACGGGTCAGCTGCGCGGCGTGTGTGGTGGCGTGCAGGATCTCGTCCATGTCCTTCGACATGGTGCTATCCGGCTCCAGCTCGGCGCGCACCATTTCGGCGTAGTTGCGCACCACCGTCAGCATGTTGTTGAAATCGTGGGCGATACCACCGGCCAGTCGTCCAACCGCTTCGAGTTTCTGCGATTGCATGAGCTGAGACTCGAGCTGGGCCTGACGTTCGGCGCGCTGTGACATGTCGCGGAAGGACTCTTCGAGCAGGTGGATCTCATCGCGTCCGTGTTGCCGGTTGGGAAGCGACGGTTGATGCGCATTCACGCCGTCGAATTCTCGCGTGATCACCACAAGACGGTTGGCGATCTGCCGGCTGAACAGCCACGCGAACAAGGCACCGAGCACGGCGACCAGCGCTGTGATGGGAACCATGCGTTGTACGAAGGTGTGCAACGGAGCGAGGAAACGATCTTCCGAATATTCCAGCCAGACCACCCACGGTGTGCCGCCCACACGTTGCGCCACACTGATGGCGGGAAGCCCATCGACGCCGGTGAGGTGCACGATGGAGTCCGGGGGCACCGTCACGGATGGTCCGCGCGCGACGCCGTGAAAGTCTGTCCAGACACCGGAATCGGGCTGGCCCATGAGCAGCGCACTGGTGCCGACGATGCCGCGCACCGCATCGACGCCCTGCGCACGAATGCGACGGGTTTCCACCACGTAGCCCACATGCCCTTCGCCGCTGCCGACCACATGCACAGGCGCGATCAACTCGTACTCCACTTCGTCACCGACGGAGAGCAAGGGACTCACGCGGATTTCGCTGGCCGAAAATGCCGCGTCCACCGAGGTATCAGCCGCCCATGGCGCACCCACGGCCGCATACGAGGTGCGCATCACGCGCCGGTCACGCCCCCCGCGGTCGACGAGGCGCAGTTGCAAGCGTGTCGAGTCGGTGGTGGCCAGTGCCGCGGCAAGTGTGCTGTCGAGGGCCCGGGCATCACCGCCCCTGGACAGCTGCTCGCGCACCAGCGGGTGAGTCGCTACGGCCGTGAGCTGTGCCCGCACGCCCGTATAGCTGTCGGCCAGTGATGATGCGAGCAGCACACCGCTCGACCGGAGACGTGCCTGGGCGCTATCGTGCAGGACCGTCGAGAAATGCTGGTAGGCAGCCCATACCAGCATCGCGCTCATGGTCAGCACGATCCCCGTGATCAGCAACGGGAACTTCAGTGCGATGGAGATCGGACGACGGCGCATTGGGCAATCAGCCTGGCAGAACGGAGGTGGCGTGCAGGGAATACTACCACGGCGGAAG